>SKGJ01000423.1 GCA_007117525.1 Alkalimonas sp. | reverse complement strand
GCTGTTGCTTTGTCAGCGCTCGGGCCTGGATACCAGTGATGACAAATTGTTTTTTAACTTGCAGCGGGAGCGGGTGGCTGAAGTGCTGGCGGTGCTGGAGCAACAGGCTGCACAGCAGCACTTTAGCGATTGGAATTACGCGGCCATCTGTTTGTTCAGCCTGCTCGACTGGATTGATTTTCGCCAGCTGTGGTCATTGGAACCCTTCCCGGCTTTGCAGCAGTTTGTCGCTGCCAACCAACATCAAGCAGGCGTGGCGTTGAGCGATCCCAGGAAAGGCAGCTGATACTGCCTAAAATTGCTGCAGTTGAACGCGTCAGCATTGATTTTGCGCCGATAATCCGTATGATAGGCGCTAAGTCGGTACGTGGCGCAGCTTGGTAGCGCACTGTCATGGGGTGTCAGGGGTCGGAGGTTCAAATCCTCTCGTACCGACCAACAAAACAACCTGTTTTTTAACAGGTTTTTTTGTGCCTGCGATTTGGGTATTGAACATAATTTTTTAGTTATTCAGCTGTGCTCATTTGAAGTTTTAGAATTGTTGCCGAAAAGCTTCTGCCATCAAGCCTAACTTATACATTATCTGATTCGACCGAGCTAAAGCATGTGCGTTGGGTTGAAGGATAGCCATCAGTAAATAGCAATTCTTATTGCTAAACCCCTGACAATAAACTAAGTGGATATCACTTGTTCGTTTAACTTGAGTAATAAAAAGGGGAAAACCAACGCCATGTGTTGCCAGGTGAATGTGCCTAACTTGTTCTTGCTTGATGATATCAAGGTTAAGCGGGTGATCGTAGAGGACATCTTTACCAAACCACGCAGGCAATACACCAGATTTATACTTTTTGAAATCCGCGATCAATGCTAAGCGCTCGTCTTTGCTAAGTGCTTCGTCAAGGATCTGGCTAGTAAATACCCGAATCACTCGGTAAATTCACGCAATTTTGCAGCATCAGCCTCTAGCAGCAGCTGTTCACTCAACCGGCTTATTTCTTTAAGCCGTGCTGCCGCAGGCCGGAATAAGCCTTGTTCTGCAGCGCTAGAGGCCTCAATAATACGTAGCATTTTCTCGTACAGCTCTGCACTGAGCATGTAACCTGTTGGTTTGTTGTTTGAAAGCACCGCCACTGGTTCATCAATAAAGTACTGACTTAAGTTTTTGCGGGCTTCGGATACTGAAACTGCTTTTTCAGCCAAAATCGCATGCGAAGACATAATACACCTCGAATAAACCCAAAACCTTGCACTTAGTTATGTACATAATTTGTGTAAGGTTAGTATGGTGCATAAGGTAACAAATTACAAGCTGAGTGCAGTGATAATCATTGTCATGAGCAGCTATACAGCCACCAGCTACCAATCGGGATTGCCAGTTCGTAGCTGCCATCTCTTATTTTTGAGCGGCAGGACAGCCGGCAACCCTGTTCAAGGCAACTGAACCCCCTTTGGGAAATCGGTCTGCTGCCATAATTCCTGCCAAAGCTGCGTGCTATCGTCCCAGTTGCCATCCAGAATCCATTGCGCCAATGCCTCGGCCACCTTCGGGTACTGCACCTGACCTGCACTTTTGGTTTGCAGCCACTGGATTATGGTTTGAGCATTTAGCTCCGTCATGGCGGTTGCAAGGCCCAGCTGGCGCAGGGTTTCCACATTGCTTTGTTGTTCGAACTGGCCTTGCAGCGGCTTTAGCAACAGCTTTTTGCCCAGGGATAAGGCCTCCGATGGCAACTCAAAGCCGCCGTTGGCAATGACGCCTTCACAGCGCTGCAAATGCCGTTGGAAATTTTGGTGTGATAAGGGATGCAGGCTGAGGTTGTCGGCAATCTCATGCTGGCTCTGTGCCGGGTGATAGCAAACAAAGCGCTGGTTTTTAATGCGCTGCAACAAGCCTCTGATCTGAGGCAGGCTTTCAAAGGGCAGGTACACCAGCACATAAGGCTCGGTTGCAATGGCTCCGGAGTCCAGTTGGTGGACGATGGGTGGCAGAATGGGCTGCTGAAAGTGATGCCAGTGCAAGCCGATGGCATAATCGACCGGTGCAAAATGCTTCATCACCAGTTTATCCAGTTGGGTCATGCCTACTTTGGGTACCTGATAGCGAAAAGCATTTTGGTGACTGATGCCAATGCAGGGGATATTTTGCCGACGCGCTGCCCAGGCACTGATGGGTTCAAAGTCATTGATGACAGCATCGTAGCCGGATAAATCCAGTTGCTTTATATCACGCAACAACTGGATTGGGTGGCTGTTCAGCACTGTTTTCACTGGGCGAACCCGGCCTTGCTCGGTCAAAAAGGTCAGTCCTTGCCGGCATTGGTAATCGCCAAAATCAACCATTGAAAAATACTGTTCGGCTGGCCGGCCGGAAAACAGATAGTCCACCTGAACCGGCAGTTTGCTCAATGCCTGTGCCATGGCTCTGGCCCGGGCGATATGGCCATTGCCGGTTCCCTGCACACCGTAAAGTAGTTTCATAAAACTCCTAGGTTAAGAGAGATAGAGCAATCTGTGCACAGGCCATGCCCAGCAGCGCTCCAATCAATACATCGGTCATAAAGTGCACGCCCAGTAAGATCCGGGATAAACCGATTAAGGTGGCCCAGCACAGCGCCAGCAGATAAAACTCCGGATAAAACTGACCGATGAGCGTTGCCATTAAAAAGGCCGCTGCAGTATGACCAGAGGGTAAGCTGTAACGATCACTTGGGGTGATAAAGCAGGTGAGAAACTCGCACAGCTCTTTCGGGCGACGGCGGCGAAAGCTGTTCTTGGCTAACCAATAGATTGGCAAGTGAATGCTAAAAGCCAGCAGCCCGGCTTGCAGTAAGCGGTGACTGTCAAGCCACCAGCTGAGTATGCCCAGCAGCAGGTAAAGGTGGCCGTCACCGGTACGGGACACTAGCTTGCTGACGCTGGCCACCTGGCGATTAAAGCGGTGCCGCAGGCAAAACAGCGAAAAGGCTAAATCTAATTCTGCTATGGGTTGTATGGCTCGCATTTCAGATCCTCCATTTGAGCACACAGCACAGAATGCAAAATCAGCATAGTTGGCGAGGATGACAGTATGATGACAGCTTAGTCTTGCGATTCTACCAATTGATTTCTGCCTTGAGATTTTGCTCGGTAGAGGGCTTTATCCACGTGGAGCAGGAGAGATTCTGCATTGTCGTACTGACTGAAGGCTGCGTAGCCAATGGATACAGTGGTACGGATGTTTTCTTTATCGTAGCGCTTGCCAAGCAACTCGGTTTCCTGGCGTATCACCTCGAGCACGGCTGCAGCATCGGTTGCATCGGTATGCGGAAACAGTGCCAAAAACTCTTCACCACCAATGCGTCCGACCACATCGGTACTGCGAACCCGGTTTTGGCAAAGCTGAGCAAAATCGCGCAGCAACTGATCACCGGT
>SKGJ01000101.1 GCA_007117525.1 Alkalimonas sp. | reverse complement strand
CGGCAGGCTTTTAAAATGGAATCGCTGTTGCCGATGATGTCCTGTTGGTGCAGCCCGGAGTGGCGTAAGTAGCGGTTTTCCTGCTCCAATGCACTCAGTTTAAAAGCTCTGGCCAGAATGACGCTCAGCACTTCTGGTTCAATGGGTTTTTGGTAGTAATCGTAAGCACCCAGGCTGACCGCTTTAAGCGCATGCTCTTTGTCGGTATTGCCGGTGATGATAATCACTTTGCAATCGGGGTGTATGGCCAGAATGTCGGTCAGGCAGGCTAAGCCTTCAGAAGCATTGCTCGGGTCCGGCGGCAAACCAAGATCCAGTGTCACGACAGCTGGCTCGTAACGACGTACCTGAGTCAGTGCAGAGCTACGGTCTTCGGCAAAGACGAGTTCGTAATCGGGTAAACTCCATTTTAGTTGCTTCTGAATACCAAGATCATCTTCTACGATTAACAGTGTCTTCATGTCACAATCCTTGTCCTAACTCTGTACTAGTTTAAAGGAAGTCGCATGGTAAAGGTAGTCCCTTCACCTTCCTTGCTGTGTACCAGCAGCTGGCCGCCACATTGCTCAACAAAAATCTGCGCATCGTAAGCACCAATCCCCATGCCAGCGTTGCCTTTGGTCGAGTCAAAGGGCTTAAAAAGCCGGGTCGCAATAAAATCGTCACTCATGCCGCAGCCAGTGTCCTGAATGCTGAGCTCAACCCAATCCTTGTTTTGTTTGAGTGTCAGGGTGATCTGACCATCATCAGGCGTCGCGTGCTGGGCATTATCAATCAGATGAAACAGCACATTGGCAAAGCGCTCTTTATCCAGCGATAACTGGCTGTCCTGTTCAACTTGCAACCGAGGGATTGGCTGCTGGCCCTGACAGCGACTGTCAATCAGTTGCGCTAACAAAGGACCAAGCTGAAATCTGGATTCTTGCTCATCGTGCCGCTCTTTATCCATCAGTTGGGCCAGCATTTTATCCATTCGCCGCTTGCTGGAGGCTATGGTGTCAAAGGCATCGGCCACAAATTCAGGGTTCGACTGATGACGCTCTGCATTTTTCAGCAGCAAGCCCAATTGTGCGGTGATGTTTTTAAGATCATGCACCACAAAAGCCGACATTCGGCTAAAGGCCGCAAACTGCGCGTTTTCCATCAGTTTGTTGCTGGCTTCCATCAAAAACAGATAACTGGCAATTTGCTCGGTGACTGCCAGCAGGTAATCCCGTAACTCCCAGTTCAATTTTAGTTGCAGGGCCGGATCTGTATCGAGCATGCAAAGCCCCCAGAGTCCGTCTTTTGCCAGGATAGGGATAATAAGCTGGGAGTGGCAGGATTGGGGGGGCAATGCCAGTTGCGCAACGAATGGATCCTTCGTCTGCTTTAAATCGACAATCCAGTTCTTCAGTTGCTGTTGCGCCAGGTAATGCTCAGCGATAGTTCGCTCGGCCGGGGTCAGCTCGGGGCGGTTGATTCGAGCCAACACCCGGATCTGCGGTTGAGTGCGTAACAATAAGCCTTTGTGGTAGCCAATGGCTTGCAGCCAACTGGCAAGGGCTTCCTGATGCACATCGTCGTGATTGACGTCTATTTGCCGCAGCCGGTGGGTTAATTCAAGCCATTTGGCCCGGTAATCGAAGGTGTTTTCAAAAAAGTGTTTTTCAATAAACACCTTAAGCTTTCGTCGCATGGTATCGGATAGCAACAATGCCGCCAGAATGGCGAAGCCAAGTACGATGAAGGTCGCTTGCAGCAGTTCAGACCAGGCACCACCACTAAAACGAATGTAGAAACCTGCTAACGCCAGCAAACTCAGGTACAGGCCAGCAGCCAGCACCAGGGAACTTTGCAGCACGATATCCCTGGAGATATAGACACGAATGTTCCAGGCCTTGATGCGACGAATGGAAATGACCAGCAGCGGCAACATCAGCAGCTGAATAAAGCTTCGGGCTGACCACAGCTGCGCATCTATCCGCAGAAAAAGGCTGGCTTCGGCCAGCAGTACAAAATCAAACAGCACCATGATGCTAAGGGCGACGATCAATGGCTTAAACTGCCAACGTGCACTGCCTGCACGGCGATACAAGGCTTCAATCAGAGCCAGAATAAAAACGCAGAGAACCAATTGCCCTGTCAGCAGTAAGTTAACCGGCACCAACTGAATAGAGGCGAGCAGGGTCCACGCCAGCATCACCACGACAGTTGTCCAAACTTCTTTACGCTGCACAAACAACCACAGCGACTGCTGCTGACTTTGCAAGGCTGCGTACAAAAATAGCACCAACGCCAGCAAGCGGCTATTCTCGAGCCAGAGTGACCACTGGTTCTGGTAAGCTGTTGTCGGCTGCCAGGCATAAAGTGAAGCCCATACCACCGTCAACAAGACAAAGCCGAGCAAGATGCTTCGTGGCACATTGCGAGCTTTTACCGTCAGGAGTAAAGCAAAGAAAAAGAAATAACCAATGGCGGCCAGAACAAAACCAATTTTATCCAAGGCCAGTTGATTCCAGAGCGACAGCATTCGAGTGGCCGAGGTTAAGGGGTTTGTTGCAGTAACTGATGCACATAACGAACCGGAATGGCATAGCTAATCCCGCTAGGATCGCTGAGCACCGCTTCCCGGGTGCTTTTAACATGCACCATATTGATCACGCCAATCACCTTGCCGCTGGCTTGATGGATCAAAGGGCTGCCACTGTTGCCAGGGTAGGCGGTCGCATCCAGTTGATAAATTAAATAAGGCTCACGCAGTTGGCGCAGTGCCTGAATGTGCAAATCGCGTGAATTATCGACCGGGATAGCAATAGGGGTAATGGCAGCAATGATCCCCTGATGGGTTGCAGGATACAAACCCAACACATTGGAGATTGGAAAGCCGGTAAAAGCAATGCGGCTGCCTTCCGGGTAATAGTCTTTCCCCGCCAGGCGAAGCGCTGGCAATGCCTGCTCTATTTCCATGATGGCCAGGTCATATTGGGGCGCGTTACGCCGACCGGTCATCGGGTGAATGGTGATGTCACGGGCCGAGCCCGATACCACCACATACTGCTCACGCCTGGACTCATCCAAAGCACGACCTATCACGTGGTAATTGGTCACGACTTGTTTGCCGTTGCCAACCACAAAGCCTGTGCCAATGAACTGCAAACGGGGGGAGGCGGTAGGGTTATGAATGGCGATACCGACGACTGAAGGCTTGACCTGAGGGATCAGTTCCACCAACTCAGTCGCCTGGACTGAGCCGAAAAAAAACAGCAACCACGCGATTAGCAAACGCATTTTTATCATCCTTGGTCTAAACTTTGATCGAAGCGCTAAGCGTTCAACACAAGTGAGTGTATCGTATTGTGTCAGCTTTGCAAAAATGATTCACTCTATTGCCGGTTTCTCAGGGCTATTTTTACAAGGATATACCGATGTT
>SKGJ01000136.1 GCA_007117525.1 Alkalimonas sp. | reverse complement strand
TGGCAACTGCAAACGCTCGTCATCGCGGATACGCCAACACCAGTTTAAAAACTCTGTTTGTTGACGCTTGGTCGCTAACAATTCTGCCGGTAACTGATGCTGTTTCGCAGCTTGCTGCACCTCCTCACGAATTTGGGCTGTTACTTCCCGATAGCCAGCAAAGGCCTCGCGATGATACACCGGCTCTGGCCAATGAACGGACTGGGTGGCAAGCGCCTGCTCCACCAGCTGCAACAAGGTGCGACCATGCCGCTTTACCTCTCGCTCAGGAAGTCCGGCAATGGCTTGCAGCGCCGATAGACTTGTCGGTGCTTTACGTGCAATATCGAACAATTGTGCATCTTTAAATACCAGGCTAAGCGCTAAGTCTTTGCTTCTGGCGTACTCCAGCCGCCAACAGACCAAACGCTGCAGCACCACCAGAGCGCGGGCCGGCAATTGCCAGCTGTTTTTAATATCAATAAAGCGCAACCGATCCGGCCACTGCTGACTGCGCCGCAGTTGAATTTGCTCTGCTTCGGCCAGCAACAACTGATACTGCTCCGTGGACAATTGCTGCTGCAGGGCCTGATAAACTGGCAGCAAGAAGAGCACATCGTTGGCAGCATACTGCAGCTGCGCATCGCGTAACGGCCGCGCCAGCCAATTGGTTCGGGACTCACCTTTATCCAAGGTGGTGCCAGTAATGGATTCAACCAAGGCAGCAAAGCCCAGGCTACTGCCCTGCCCCAGCAACAAAGCCGCCATTTGGGTATCGATCAATGGATGGATCTGTGCAATGCCAATGGTATGAAAAGCATCCAGGTCTTCAAGGCAGGCATGCATCACCTTGGTCACCGCCGGATTGGCCAGCAAGTCTGCCAGCGGCTGCCAATCGGTGATGGTTAAGGGATCCACCAAGGCCAGCTGGTCACCATCGTACAACTGAACCAAACCCAGCTTGGGTTGCAGGGTGCTTTGGCGGATAAACTCGGTATCCAGCAATAAGACTGGCTGAGTGGCAGCCTGCTGGCAATAATGCAGCAGGCTGTCGTTGTCATGCAGTAAAGGGATCAAAAGAACTCAAGACTCCCGCAGTTCACGGCGCAAGATTTTACCGACATTGGTTTTCGGCAACTCATCGCGGAACTCCACTTGCTTCGGCACTTTGTAACCGGTTAGGTGTTGTTTGCAATGGGCAATCAACTCCTCTGCGGTCAAAGATGGATCTTTTTTCACCACAAAAAGTTTCACCACTTCACCGGCGGCTTCATTGGGAACACCCACGGCGGCCACTTCCAACACTTTGTCGTTCATTGCAGCGACTTCTTCAATTTCGTTCGGGAACACATTGAAGCCCGACACCAGAATCATGTCTTTTTTACGATCGACGATGTAAAAGAAGCCGTCTTCGTCCATCCGCGCCACATCACCGGTATACAACCAACCATCCTTGATGGTTTTATCGGTTTCCTCGGGACGATTGTAGTAGCCTTTCATCACTTGAGGGCCTTGCACAATCATTTCGCCCGGCTCACCGGCAGGAACATCCTTGCCGTCTTCATCGACAATGCGGATCAAGGTCGAAGGTGCTGGCAAACCAATGCTGCCGGTAAAACCATCGACATCGTATGGGGTCAAAGTGACCAAAGGACAGCACTCAGTCAGACCGTAACCTTCAAGCAAACGGGTTTTGGTCAGGCTTTGCCAGCGCTCTGCAACTGGCCGCTGTACTGCCATGCCACCACCCAGTGAAATTTTCAGCTGGCTAAAATCAATGTCGGTAAAGCCGGGGGTATTCATCAAGCCATTAAAGAGGGTGTTCACCCCGGTTAAGGCAGTGAATGGGAAGGCTTTCAACTCTTTGATAAAATTCGGCAGATCCCGGGGGTTGGTGATCAGCAAGTTGGTGCCACCGTACTTCATAAAGACCAGGAAGTTCGCGGTCAGTGCGAAGATATGATAAAGCGGTAGCGCCGTGACTACCCGCTCTTTGCCTTCTTCCAGCACCGGATCCAAGCAAGCAGAGGCTTGCTCCAGGTTGGCAACCATGTTGCGGTGCGTCAGCATCGCCCCTTTGGAAACCCCAGTGGTGCCGCCGGTGTATTGCAAAAAGGCCAGATCGCTGCCATCGACATCAGGCATCTGATACTTAAGATGCTGGCCTTTTTCCAACACCTCTTTAAACGGGATCACCTTGTTTAATTGGTAGGCTGGCACCAGCTTTTTAACGTGCTTGACCACTAAATTGACGATGGTGCCTTTCAAAGTGCCCAGCATGTCGCCCATTTTGGTCAGGATCACATGCTCGACTTTTACTTTTTTCTGCACCGCAGCCAGAGTGTGGGCAAAGTTTTCAACAATGACAATGCCCTTGGCTTTGGAGTCATTCAGTTGATGCTCCAATTCGCGTGGAGTATAGAGTGGATTCACATTAACCACCGTACAGCCTGCCCGCAGGATGCCGGCTATTACCACCGGGTTTTGCAACAAATTGGGCATCATCACAGCCACAGCATCGCCCTTGCCTAAACCCAGCTCTTTTTGCAGGTAGGCGGCAAAGGCTTTGCTTAGTTTATCAAACTCGCGGTAGGTGATGCCTTTGCCCATATTGACAAAAGCGGTATGGTCCGGAAATTTATTGATGCTCTGCTCAATAATATCCAACAAGGAATGATAATGATCAGCATTGATCTCAGCAGGTACGCCGGCCGGATAACGTTTTAACCAAACTTGCTCCACCGTCCTCTCCTTAAAATGTCGTATTTTCTGTTTTATTATGGCCTTACTGTCCCGGCAACCGGGCACAGCAAGTTCTGAGTTTTTACTCTAGCTAATTATCTTCCCACAAAAGTGGTCAGGCCACAATCGGCTTGCTGTCATCTTAACTCAGGTTGCGACAGATAAAAAATGCTCGATATGGCTTGCCACCTCTTTTGAACGAGTCATGTGGCAATGGTGGCCGCCACGAACAGACTGCACCTGGATATCTGGATACAGCGGTAACAACCTTGCTGCTTGCTCATTAAAGATACCATCTTCCGCTAGGATCGCCAGTACCGGGCAGCGAAGCTCAGCGATAAAAGTGTTTGCTTGCGCAGGACTTAACCGATACACCGATTGCTGCTTTAAACGCATATCCGCCCGCCAACGCCAGCCCTCAGCTTCCTCGATGCAGCCGCGCTCAGCCAGTAGCATGGCCTCTTGCAATGAAAAGTCGCTTTGCCTTAAGCGTGCTTCTGCTGCGGCTTGAAGGTTGGGGTAGCGCGGGCTAGCTCTGCTGTCAGCTCGAAGCCGGGACTCCACACCCAGCCGCAACTGCTTGGCTGCTGTGGTTTCGTCGGCCACCACAAACCCCAGGGTGTCGATCAACACCAGCTGCTTAACCAGCTCGGGAAAACTGGCGGCTAGCGCAGTCGCCACCATGCCCCCCATCGAGTG
>SKGJ01000206.1 GCA_007117525.1 Alkalimonas sp. | reverse complement strand
TGGTCTGGCCAGTGATCACATGCTTGGTGCCTTGTATCATGACAATCGCAGCTGGATGCTGAGTGCTCAAGGGCTGAGCCTGCTCAGTGATAAGCTTGACCACCCGGTTACCTTTACCCGCAAAGATGGGTTGGCGTCAACCGAGCTCAATGCCGGGGCGATCTCAGTGGCTCCGGATGGCAGCCTTTACATTGGTTCTTTGTCAGGGTTAACCAAAGTAGAGCCGAATCAACTGTGGGTGAATCAGCATTTGCCGACGCCTGTGGTCACGGCTGTGCGCATTGATCATGGCCCATTGCAGCCGTTGCTTGACGCTCAGCCAACGCAATTGTTGCAACTATCGCCAGCACAAAGCAGTTTAGAATTGCACTTTTCGGCGATGGATTTTCATGATGTCAGTCGCAATCAGTATCGTTTTCGGTTGGAGGGCTATGATCAAGACTGGCTTTACAGCGCCGATCGCGCCAGCGCGATTTATGCCAACCTGCCGCCAGGGCGCTATATCTTTCAGTTGATGGCGACCAACAGCCATGGCGTTATTTCAGAGCCAGTGAATGCCTTGCAGCTTGAAGTATTGCCGCGATGGTGGCAGCAGAGAATGTACCAATTGCTGCTGCTGGCTGCCCTGGCTGGCTTGATTTTGTTGGCGCACAATTACCGCCTGAAGCACATTCGCCAGGTCAACCGGCTGTTGCAACAGTCGGTGCAGGAAAAAGATGAAGCTCAGCTTTTGCTGGAGTCCAAAGTGGCTGAGCGGACTAAAGCGCTGGAGCAAAGCTCGGCAGCATTGTCTTTGCGGACCCGTCAACTGGAAAAAAGTCTGGTACAGCTTTCGAGCAGCAACAGCCGTTTGCAGCAGTTGAATCAAATTAAAGATGACTTTATTTCAACGGTCAGTCATGAGCTACGCACACCATTAACCTCCATCCGGGGTGCCTTATCGCTGGTGAAAAATCAGGTGATCACACCGGAGCAACCAGCTTACCAAGAGCTGCTCACTACAGCACTGCACAACAGTGAGCGTTTATCCGAGCTTATTAACGACTTATTGGATGTGCAAAAGTTTGCGGCCGGTAAGATGCAACTGAAATCTGATCTTGTCGCCATGCGGCCGTTGATCCATGAAGCTATTCAGGGAATGGCCGAGTATGGACGTCGTTTTGCCGTCTCGGTTCACTTTGAGTCTGTCGGTCACGAGGATAAAGTGCTCGGTGATGCTCTGCGTTTGCGGCAGGTACTGGATAACTTACTGTCCAATGCCATCAAGTTTTCGCCGGCCGACAGTCAGGTACTAGTATCCATGCAAAGTGAAGGCAACTGGTTGCAAGTCAGCGTAACGGATTTAGGCTCTGGTATTCCGGAGCACTTTAAAGCGAGGCTGTTCGAAAAGTTTTCGCAGGCAGATGCGTCGAACAGTAAAAAAGTGCAGGGGACTGGTTTGGGCTTGGTGATTTGCAAGAGCATTATCGAAGCATTGGGTGGTGAGATTGGTTTTAAAGACAATCAGCCGACAGGCGCATGTTTCTGGTTTCGGCTCCGGCTACGCCCTGAAGTTAGTCATAGTTAACAAATAAATGTTATTTTGGGTACAATGTCATGTTTTTATCATGAATTTGTAGCGTTCTGTGCTTTGTTTTTGTACAGTGCTTGATGCTACTTTGTAGCTCAGGGACTTAAATCAAACAAGGAGGTGCAACAATAACAAACTCGGAACAAACCAATGAAAACAATAAAAGCAACCAAGTTAGCACTGGCCGTTGCCAGTACTTTTACCTTGTCAGCGCTTTCTACTCAAGCCTGCGCCAATGATCTTAATGGCTTTCAAGGCTTAGCTTCTTCGGACAGAGAAGTGTCTCTGCGTCATGGTGTGCCATCCTTGCGGCCAGATACCAACAAATCCCAGCGTTACATTATTAAGTTCAAAGCTGCAGAGCTGATGGCGCATGCGGGGTTGCCGATGGCGGCAGACTTTGAGCGTTTATCGGAAGCCGAAGCTTTTTCTGTGCAAGCAGCCGAATCGGTACTGGCGCAGCATCAAGCGGATGCCATCATGCATTTGGATATTGTGCAAGCCAGTGTGGCTGAACTGAAACCACAGCAGTTGCGTGAGTTGGCAAAACATCCGGCTGTTGAATACATTGAGCTGGATCACAAGCGCTATATTTCGGATGTGATCAGCCCAATGGCTCAGACCACCCCTTATGGCATTACCATGGTGCAAGCTAATCAGGTCAGTGATGCCAATGCCACCAATATGAATGTCTGTGTTATTGATACTGGGTATCAGTATGGACACTCTGATCTGCCCACCTCGGGAGTGACAGGCTCATCGTTTTCCGGCCATGGCAGCTGGTGGACCGATGGTAATGGCCATGGAACCCATGTTGCCGGAACCATTGTTGCTCTGAACAACAACATTGGTGTTGTCGGCGTGCTGCCATCCGGTCTGGTTGGGCTGCATAATGTGAAAATTTTCAATGATTCAGGTAATTGGACGCATGCTTCCAATCTGATCCAGGCGATTCAGTCCTGTCAAAACGCTGGCTCCAAAGTGGTGAATATGAGTCTTGGTGGTGGCAGCTCAAATACCACTGAGCGCAATGCGATGACCAACTTCTTCAACAATGGCATGTTGTTGGTAGCGGCGGCCGGTAACGCGGGTAACACCAGTTTTTCTTACCCGGCTTCTTACGATGCTGTTGTTTCAGTAGCGGCGGTCGATTCCAACAAAAATCTCGCCAACTTTTCACAGCGTAACTCCCAGGTCGAGATTTCTGGTCCTGGTGTCAATGTGGCTTCGACCTGGAACAACGGTGGCTATCGCAGCATCAGTGGCACCTCAATGGCATCTCCTCATGTAGCCGGGGTTGCAGCTTTGGTGTGGAGCAATCATCCGCAGTGCACCAATGCCCAAATTCGCAATGTGTTGAACCAGACTGCAGAGCGCCGTGGTACTTCAGGTCGCAACAACAGTTATGGTTGGGGTATCGTTCGGGCAAAAGTCGCGCACGACTGGATGACCAGCAATGGCTGCCATGGCAATGGTGGGGGGACTCCTGGTGGCGGTCAAACCTTCCACAATCTGTCTGGCTCTGCCGGGCAATGGTTGCGTGGCAGCTACAACATCCCATCCGGTGTCAGTCAATTGACCTTCCGTATTACTGGCGGAACCGGTGATGCGGACTTGTACATTCGGCGCGGAACAGCCCCTACCGAACAATTGTGGGATTGTCGGCCATACCGCAATGGCAATGAGGAAGTCTGTACTTTCAATAACCCACAAGCCGGTACCTGGCATGTCGGGATCCGTGGCTATACCGCTTTCTCGGGTGTGACTTTCAGTTACCAGTATTAAGCACGAAAAAAAAGCTTGCCGGATTGTCCGGCAAGCTTTTCTTATGGATGAAAGCTAAGGGCGTGGC
>SKGJ01000074.1 GCA_007117525.1 Alkalimonas sp. | reverse complement strand
GGGCGATGGCTTTACGCCGTACTTTTTCATTCAGATAATCGGCGATTTTCTGCTCTACGGCCACAAAAGGCAACGATTGGCCGGCGATTTTTTGCTGAATAAAAACCACATGAAAGCCATAGCGGCTTTCAACCGGCGTGGGCATCAACCCTGCTTCGGCCGCAAACAGCTGGCGCTCAAATTCCGGCACGGTCTGGCCTTTGCTGATTTGGCCCAAGCTGCCACCGGTCTGGTTGGAAGGGCAGGCGGAGTATTTGCGCGCCAGTTCAGCAAAGGACTGCCCTTGTTGCAGTTGTTGCAACAACTCTTCGGCCAGTGCTTTGGCGTGCACCCGCTCTTGATCATCATCCGGCGCTGCGGCCAGCAGAATGTGTTGCACTTCCAGTAAAGGCGAGCTGGTAAAGCGTTGCGGGTTTTGCTGGTAGTAGTGCTCGCATTCTTGCCGGCTGGCGGTCGGAATGGGCACTTCGCGTTCAATCAGCTGTTCCAGGTAATCGTGTTCGCCGGTGCTGCTTTGATTGGTGGCTACTTCCAACCCAAGCTGCTGGGCGCGTTGGCGCAGTAGCTCGGCAATCACCAGTGACTCGGCAGCTTTTAGCATGGCAGCACGCTGCGAATCGGCTGGGTGGTACTGCATTTCTGCCAGGATGGCCTGTTCAGAAATTTGGGTTTGGTTGACTTGGATCATTTGAAATTTCCTATGGACCAAAAGGTGCTTGTTTATACCGTGATCTGGCAGAGCTGGATGGTGGAGACAAAATCAGGGCCTGACCAGCATCCATGCTGCTCAGGTCCCCTTTATTGCTTCCCCCAGCATCGCGTTCAGACATTGGTGTTTAAGCCTTACGGCCACCAAAGCGACGGCGTACCACCTGATAGTTGCGGCCGAAGTACCCAACCGGCACGCTCCAGATATGCACCAGGCGGCTGAACGGGAACAGTACGAACAAGGTCACCCCCCAGAAAATATGGGCTTTGTAAATCCAGTGCAGATCCGCGACAAAACCAATGGCTTCAGCCGGACGGAAGGTCAGCAGGTAACGCGACCAGCTCATCAGATCTTTCATCACATAGCCGTCCATATGACCGGTGGAGACAAAGATGGTCAGGATGCCCAGGATCAGCTGCCAGTAAATCAGCAGCAAAATCAGTGTATCCATGGTCGAGCTGCTGGCACGTACCCGTGGATTGAACAAGCGGCGGTAGACCAGCATGGTCATGCCGATAAAGCAGATCACCCCGAAGAAGCCACCGACACCCATGGCAATCAGCTGCTTGCCGGCCAGGGTAATGCCGAGGAAATCCCAGACTTCGTACGGGATCACCAAACCTGCAAAGTGACCAAAGAAAATCATGATAATACCGACGTGGAAAAACACACTGGCCACGCGGAAGTACTTTTTATCCAGCATCTGACTGGACTGGGCTTTCCAGCTGTACTGCTCGCGATCATAGCGCAGCAGGCTGCCCAGAAAGAAAATCAACGAAGCAATGTAAGGGTAGATCCCAAACAACAACATATCTGTAAAGTTCATGACGCAACTCCTGAGCGGACAGTGTTTCCGGGTGCCTGGCTGGCATCGGTCCATTGCAGTGGCACGTGGTGATCGCGCCGCTGCTTTTCAGAGGGTTTGTGGCTGCTGCCGCAGCCATCCTGTTCTGAGCCCGGGCCAAAGGTCACCATTTCTTCTTCCCAGACTTTATCCAGCGCTTCTTTGGTATCGTCGCGCTGCTCGTTTTTCAGCTGCTCCCGCACCGAGTCCAGTTCCACATCGACCCCAGACAGTTCCAGCAAAGCACTGAACAGCACCTGATAATTGCAGTTGCGCTGCTCCAGCCGGCACAGCAGCACCGACAGAATATGCGCCACTTCAGCCAGGCCGAGGGCGGCATTCGCGTCGCCCTGAGTGCTTAAGAACTCCAGGTATAGCGGCAGATGGTCCGGCAGCTCGCGCACATCAATCTGCAGGCCAGCCGACTTGTACTGGTTCATCAAATCGACCATGGCCTGACCGCGGTCACGCGACTCGCCATGCAGGTGCTCAAACAACAGCAAGGACAAGGAGCGACCGCGCTCGAACAGGCCGTCGTAATCGGACTGCCAGTCCATCAAATCGCCGCTAAAGCGTTGCTCGATAAAATCGAGCAGGCCTTGCTGCTGCGCTTCAGACAGCGGCGACTCGGCCACCAGCTGCCTGGCGTCGGCTTTGGCTGCCAACAGCGCTTCGGTTGGGTATTCCAGCAACAGGGAAATCAGTTGTAGTATGCGCATGCCTTACTCCTTTACCGTGACCGGGATCACTTTGCGGACCCCTTTGCTGCTGCCACCAAAGATGTTCAGCTTGCTGTCACCACCGCCGCAGCCATTGCCGAAGCTAAAGCCACATTCGCCTTTTAAATCGTAGGCATTTTCGGCGTAAGCCCGGTGGCTGGTTGGGATAACAAAGCGATCTTCAAAGTTGGCCAGCGCCATGTAGCGGTACATCTCCTCGACCCTATCTTTGCTCAGGCCGACCTGCTTCAGTACTTCCAGATCTTCCACACCATCGACCTGCTGCGAGCGTTTGTAAGCACGCATCGCGATCATCCGCTCCAGCGCCCGAACGACCGGTGCCTCGTCGCCTGCGGTCAGCATATTGGCCAGGTAACGCAGCGGAATGCGCAGCGATTTCAGATCCGGGATTTCACCGTTCATGCCGACATGGCCGGCTTCGGCCGCGCTCTGAATCGGCGACAGTGGCGGCACGTACCAGACCATCGGCAGGGTGCGGTACTCCGGGTGCAGTGGCAGTGCCACTTTCCAGTCCATCGCCATCATGTAGACCGGCGAGCGCTGGGCGGCTTTTAACCAGTTATCCGGAATGCCTTCCTTGCGTGCTGCTTCAATCACCTTGGGATCGTGCGGGTCGAGGAACAGGTCCAGCTGCGCCTGATACAAGTCTTTCTCGTTGGCAACGCTGGCCGCGGCTTCAATTTTGTCGGCATCGTACAGCAGCACGCCAAGGTAGCGGATACGGCCGACGCAGGTTTCTGAACAGGTGGTGGGCTGGCCGGCTTCAATCCGCGGGTAGCAGAAGGTGCATTTTTCCGACTTGCCGGTTTTCCAGTTGAAGTAGATTTTTTTGTACGGGCAGCCGGACACACACATCCGCCAGCCGCGGCATTTGTCCTGATCAATCAGCACAATGCCGTCTTCTTCGCGCTTGTAAATGGCGCCACTCGGGCAAGAAGCAACACAGGTCGGGTTCAGGCAGTGTTCGCACAGCCGTGGCAGGTACATCATAAAGGTCTTCTCAAACTGACCGTAGATGTCTTTTTGCACCACTTCGTTGAAGTTCTGGTCTTTTTTCCGTTTTTCGAACTCGGTACCAAGAATTTCTTCCCAGTTTGGGCCCCACTCAATTTTTTCCATCCGCTGGCCGCT
>SKGJ01000123.1 GCA_007117525.1 Alkalimonas sp. | reverse complement strand
TTCAGCTCGCCGCTTGGCAGGTACCACTGCACCTGGTGCTTATCGCCATGCAATTGGTAGTGCTCGTCCAGCAACGACAACTGCTGCAAACAGGAAAAGCGCTTCCGCAGCGCCATCATTTGCTGCACAAACTGCAAAAAGTCCTTCTGATCGCTGTCCAGCTGCCAGTGCAGCCAGCTGATGTCGTTGTCCTGGCAGTAGGCGTTGTCGTTGCCCCGCTGGCTGTGGCTTAGCTCGTCCCCGCCCAGCCAGTGGATCATGCCCTGGCTTAGCAGCAAGGTCGCCACCAGGTTGCGTTTGTGCTGGTAGCGCGCTGCTACTACCGCCGGATCCCGGCTCGGGCCTTCAACCCCATGGTTGCTGCTAAGGTTATGGCCATGGCCATCGCGGTTTTCCTCGCCGTTGAGCCAATTGTGCTTTTGCTGGTAACTGACCAAATCCTGCAAGGTATAGCCATCGTGGTAGCAGAGGTAGTTGACGCTGCAACTGCTGGGCATCCGGTGCTTTTGGAAGATATCGCGCGAGCCCAGCAGCCGGGTGGTAAATTCCGCCAGAGTGCCTTTATTGCCCCGCCAAAAGGCGCGGAAGCTGTCGCGGCATTTGTCGTTCAGCTCGGCCCAATGGGCCGGAAACTGGCCCAGATGGTAGCCAAAGGGGCCGACGTCCCAGGGCTCGGCAATCAGCTTGGCGCTGGAAATCACCGGATCCTGGGCAATGATTTGGAAAAAAGCCGCATAAGGATTAAAGCGCTTGTGCTCGCGGCCCAGCGTCACCGCCAAATCAAAGCGAAAGCCATCGACCTGCATCTCGGTCAGCCAGTAGCGCAACGCATCCATCACCAGTTGCTGGGTGGCGGCATGCGCCAGATTCAGGGTATTGCCGCAGCCGGTAAAATTGCAGTAGCTCTGGTAATCGGTAACATCGGCATGGTTGTGAAACAGATAGTACTGCCGGTTGGCCAGGCCTCGGAAGCTCAGCACCGGGCCATCGTCGCCAGCTTCTGCACTGTGGTTAAAGACCACATCCAGAATCACCTCGATGCCATGCTGGTGAAAGGTGCGCACCATGGTCTTGAATTCCTGCACCGCATCGCGCTGTTGGTAGCGCGGATCGGGCGCGAAGAAATTGACCGGGTTGTAGCCCCAGTAATTGGTCAGTTTCAGCGCTTCCAGCCTGGGCTCGCTCATAAAGCTGGCCACCGGCAACAACTGAATGCTGGTGATGCCCAGCTTGGTTAAATGCGCAATAATGGCCGGGTGGCACAGCCCCAGATAGGTACCGCGTAACTCATCCGGCACCTCCGGGTGCAGCATGGTCAGGCCCTTAACGTGGGCTTCGTAAATCAGGGTTTGCTCGGCGGGGATCTGCGGCTTGGTTACCCCTTGCCAGTCAAAGGGTGCATCGCAAAGCACCCCTTTGCTGATAAAAAGCGGGCTTTTTTGCTGGTACAAATGCGCCTGAAAGCGCTGCGGCCGGTTCAGCTGTTTGCAGTAGGGATCGATCAGCAGGCGCTCGGCATCAAAATAATGGCCGTCCTGCGGCCGGTGGCTGCCCGCTGCGGCCAGGGCGTACAGGGTGCCTTGCTCAATGCCGCTCACGTTCAGATGCCAGACATCGCCGGTGCGGCCAGTAAAGGCCAGCTCGGCAATCGGCTCTTCGGTATCGGGCTGAAACAGCCAGAGCGTCAGCGCCTCGGCTTCCGGGGCGTACACGGCAAAGTTCCAGCGGCCATCGCTGTCCCGGCTTGGGCCCAGCGGCCTGGGCTGGCCATGAGACAGTTTCAGCAACGGCACCTGCAGGCTCATGCCGGACTCCGGCGGCGCAGGTAGAGGGTGGCCAGCGGCGGTATAGCCAGCACCAGACTGGCATCCTGGCCCTGATGCGGTGTTGCGCTGGCCTGCAAGTGGCTGCCAACATCAAAGTTGCTGCCCCAGTAGTACTGGCTGTCGGTATTCAGAATCACCTCGTAGTCTCCTGCCGCGGCCACACCCAGCTGGTATTGGTTACGCGGAACCGGAGTAAAGTTGCAGACCACATAAACCCGCTCCCCGGCGCTGTCTTGCCGGTAAAAGCTTAGCACCGAATGCTCGGCATCGGTGTGATCCAGCCAGCCAAAACCAGCCGGATCGTAATCCAACTGATGCAAGGGGCGCTGCTCCCGGTAGCGGTGGTTCAGATCGCGAAACAGCTGCTGCACGCCGCGGTGTTTGTCAAATTCGAGCAGGTGCCAATCCAGGCTGCGCTGATGGCTCCATTCGGCCGCCTGCGCCAGCTCCATGCCCATAAAGTGCAGCTTTTTGCCCGGGTGGGCAAACATGTAAGCAATGTAGGCCCGGACATTGGCGGCTTGCTGCCATTCATCGCCCGGCATCTTGTGCAGCAGACTGCCCTTGCCGTGCACCACTTCATCGTGCGACAGCGACAGCACAAAGTTTTCGTTGTAGTGATAGACCATGGCAAAGGTCAGGTCGTCGTGGTGAAACTTGCGGTAAGCCGGATCCTTGTGCATGTAGCGCAGACTGTCGTTCATCCAGCCCATGTTCCACTTAAAGCCAAAGCCCAGGCCACCCTGATCGACCGGCCGGGACACCCCGGCAAAGGAGGTTGATTCCTCGGCGATGGTCAGCGCCTGCGGGAAATGGCGGTAGATTTCGGTATTCAGCCACTGCAACAGACTGATGGCCTCGTAGTTGTGGTTGCCACCATCGACATTGGGCACCCACTCGCCGGCTTTGCGCGAGTAATCCCAGTACAGCATCGAAGCGACCGCATCGACCCGGATGCCATCAATGTGAAAGTGTTCGAACCAGTACAGAGCGCTGGCCAGCAAAAACTGCCGCACCGTGTCTTTGCCAAAATCGTAAATGCAGGAATTCCAGTCCGGATGCCAGCCACGGCGCGGATCTTCGTACTCGTACAAGGCGCTGCCGTCAAAACGGGCCAGGCCGTGGCCATCGTCCGGGAAATGGGCAGGTACCCAATCCAGAATGACGCCGATCCCGGCCTGATGGCAGGCGTCGATCAGGGCTTTAAATTCATCCGGGCTGCCAAAACGTGAGCTGGGGGCAAAAAGCCCAACCGGCTGATAACCCCAGGAGCCATCAAAAGGATGCTCCATCACCGGCAACAGCTCCAGATGGGTGTAGCCCATTTCCAGCAAGTAAGGGATCAGCTGCTCTTTCAGCTCAAGGTAACTGAGTGGCTGGTTGTCCTCGTCGCGCCGCCAGGAGCCCAGATGCACCTCGTAAATGCTGATGGGTGCCTGATACGGCGAAGCGGCTTTGCGCTCGCGCCATGCCTGATCTTGCCAAGAGTACTGACCGTGATCGTACACCCGCGAGGCATGGGAAGGATACTGATCGGCAAAAAAGCCCAGCGGATCGGCCTTGTGCGGCAGCAGATGCCCCCGGCTGTCTTTGATTTCGTATTTGTAGCGCA
>SKGJ01000009.1 GCA_007117525.1 Alkalimonas sp. | reverse complement strand
CCAATCTGCTTGCTGATCAAATGCTGTTTAGCAATGTTCAACTTTTCATCTTCGGTATAGCCTGACAAGCGAATCACTTCCATCCGGTCCAATAAAGGGGCTGGGATATTCAGGCTGTTCGAAGTAGCGACAAACATCACATCGGATAGATCGTAATCGACCTCCAGATAGTGATCGCTGAAGCTGGTGTTTTGCTCCGGGTCCAGCACTTCCAATAAGGCTGCTGCCGGATCGCCGCGAAAATCCGATGCCATCTTATCGATTTCATCAAGCAAAAATAGTGGGTTGCGAACCCCAACTTTGGCCATTTTTTGAATGATTTTGCCAGGCATCGAACCAATGTAAGTTCGGCGATGACCGCGAATTTCGGCTTCATCGCGCACGCCGCCAAGGGCCATTCGCACGTATTTACGACCGGTGGCTTTGGCGATGGACTGGCCAAGGGAGGTTTTACCCACCCCTGGAGGCCCCACCAGGCACAAAATAGGGCCTTTGAGTTTATTGACCCGCTGCTGCACCGCCAAGTACTCGATGATGCGCTCTTTAACTTTTTCCAAGCCATAATGATCGGCATTCAGGATTTGCTCAGCCCCTGCCAGGTTTTTCTTCACCTTGCTGCGGGTTTTCCACGGCACATTGCTCAGCCAATCGATGTAGCTGCGCACCACTGTGGCTTCGGCTGACATCGGCGACATCATTTTCAGCTTTTGCAGCTCGGCCTTGGCTTTATCGGCTGCTTCGGTCGGCATTTTGGCCTGTTCAATCTTGTTGCTCAGGGTTTCGAATTCGTCCGGCGCATCTTCGAGCTCACCCAACTCTTTCTGAATGGCCTTCATCTGCTCATTCAGATAGTACTCACGCTGGCTTTTCTCCATTTGCTTTTTGACGCGGCTTCGAATACGACGCTCCACTTGCAAAATGTCGATCTCGCTTTCCATCATCGCCATTAAGTATTCAAGACGCGCCGTGACATCGCTGATTTCCAGCACTTTTTGCTTGTCTTCGACTTTAAGCGGCATGTGCGCTGCCATGGTATCGGCCAAGCGGGCTGCGTCTTCGATGCCACTCAGGGCCGTTAATACCTCTGGCGGGATCTTTTTATTCAGCTTGATGTAGCCTTCAAACTGATTGATGGCTGAGCGCAGAAAAACTTCTTGCTCACGGCTATCTACTTCGGCCGAGGCAATCATCTCAATATCAGCAGCAAAACTTTGCTCGGTCTCGGTAAACTCCAGCAGGCGAGCGCGTTGGCTGCCTTCCACCAACACTTTGACGGTACCATCCGGTAGTTTTAGCAGCTGCAAAATGGTGGCAACGGTACCAATTTCGTACAGATCTTCTGCTTTCGGATCGTCCTGACTGGCATCTTTTTGTGCCACCAGAAAAATTTGCTTGTCGTTGTCCATGGCGGCATCCAGGCACTTGATGGATTTCGCCCGACCGACAAACAAGGGGATCACCATATGCGGGTAGACCACCACATCACGCAGGGCCAACACCGGCATATGACGACGTTCAATCTGTTGTTCAGTCATTCTTCACTCTCGAGTAAGTTGCTTGCAGACGCAATCGGGTATGTCAGTTATATAAGGGCACTGGGACAGAACTTCAATTGCTTGCAGTCGATTTCCTGCATCAACCAGGCTGAAGCTGGCAAAAACTCGGGCAGCGGACTGCTGCCCGATGAAGACTTAATGCGACTCAGCGACTGCTGGATCTTTACGTTGATAAATCAGAATAGGATCGGACTCGCCGCGGATCACGGTATCGTCAATCACCACTTTGCTGACATCTTCCATCGATGGCAGTTCGTACATGGTATCCAGCAAGACACCTTCAACAATGGAACGCAGGCCGCGGGCACCGGTTTTGCGCTCCATGGCTTTTTGAGCAATGGCGTTCAGCGCATCGTCACGAAACTCCAGCTCAACCCCTTCCATATCGAATAAGGAAGCAAATTGCTTGACCAGCGCGTTTTTCGGCTGACTTAAAATCTGCACCAAAGCGTCTTTATCCAATTCGGTCAGTGTTGCGACCACCGGCAGACGACCAATGAACTCGGGGATAAGGCCATACTTCACCAGATCCTCGGGTTCAACCTCTTTAAAGGCCTCGGTCAGGCTGCGGCTGCTTTCTTTGCTCTTTACTTCAGCACCAAAGCCAATACCCGCACCTTTGGCCGATCGCTGCTCAATCACTTTATCCAGTCCGGCAAAAGCACCGCCACAAATAAAGAGGATCTTGGAGGTATCGACCTGCAGAAACTCCTGCTGCGGGTGTTTGCGACCCCCTTGAGGTGGCACGGAAGCAATGGTGCCTTCGATCAGTTTCAGTAAGGCTTGCTGTACCCCTTCCCCCGATACATCCCGGGTAATGGACGGGTTATCGGATTTGCGCGAAATTTTGTCAATTTCATCGATGTAAACAATGCCTCGTTGGGCTTTCTCGACATCGTAATCGCATTTTTGCAGCAATTTCTGAATGATGTTTTCCACATCCTCACCGACATAGCCGGCTTCGGTTAAAGTGGTGGCATCGGCCATGGTGAAAGGCACATCCAGCAAACGCGCCAGGGTTTCTGCCAACAGTGTTTTGCCGCTGCCGGTTGGACCAATCAACAAGATATTGCTTTTGCCCAACTCAACATCCGGTTTGCTGCCGGCATTGCGCAGCCGCTTGTAGTGATTGTACACGGCAACAGCCAATACTTTTTTCGCATGCTCCTGGCCGATAACATAGTCGTCCAAATGGCTGCGGATTTCATGCGGTGTCGGCAATTTGTCGGCTTCACGCTTGGGGGAGATATCTTTGATCTCTTCCCGGATAATGTCGTTGCATAAGTCAACGCACTCGTCACAGATATAGACCTGTGGCCCTGCGATCAGCTTGCGCACTTCATGCTGTGACTTGCCACAAAAAGAGCAGTACAACAATTTACCGCCTTTGTCACCGTCAGTGCGGTTATCAGCCATGTAACTTCCTCTTCCACTTCGCCCGCAATAGTAGACTGCGCGCTTTACCTCTTACTACCATAGCAAAAAATTGCCGTTATTTCGCGTCTCGTTGCGTCAAAATTGCATCGACCAGACCGTATTCCTTTGCCGCTTCGGCGGTCAGGAAGTTATCCCGCTCGGTATCCTGACACACTTTTTCGTATTTTTGACCGGTATGTTCGGCCATTAAACGGTTTAACCGTTCCTTTATACTTAAGATCTCACGGGCATGGATCTCAATATCGGTAGCCTGCCCCTGAAAACCGCCCAATGGCTGATGAATCATCACCCGCGCATTCGGCAGGCAATAACGCTTGCCCTTGGCGCCACCGGACAACAAAAAGGCCCCCATGCTGGCAGCTTGGCCCATACAGACGGTGGCGACATCCGGTTTGATAAATTGCATGGTGTCGTAAATCGACATGCCTGCAGTCACAACACCACCAGGGGAATT
>SKGJ01000320.1 GCA_007117525.1 Alkalimonas sp. | reverse complement strand
ACCAGCAGCAAGGATGAGCTGACGCTGACGCTGGTTAAAAACCCGGATATTATCGCCGATGTAGCGGCCCTGACCTATCAGCGCCCTTTCACCGTTGGCTTTGCCGCAGAAACCGAAAATCTGGCCCGTTATGCCAAGGACAAACTGCAGCGCAAAAAGCTGGATCTGATATGTGCCAACGATGTGTCCTCAATAGAGCAAGGTTTTCACAGCGAACACAATGCCATCACCGCTTACTGGCAAGGGGGCGAACTTGCGCTGGAGCGCCAGCCTAAAACTGTGCTGGCAGCGGCCATTTTGCAGCTGATTGCTCAGCGTACTCAACAACAGCAGCCTTTACCTTAACGGAACTACTTATGAAAAAAGCCATTGATTTGAAAATTCTCGACCCGCGCATTGGCAGCGAGTTTCCACTACCCGCTTACGCCACCCCAGGCTCTGCCGGCCTGGATCTGCGCGCCTTGCTTGATAGCGCCATCACCCTGGAGCCCGGCCAGACCGAGCTTATCCCAACCGGCCTTGCCATCCATATTGGCGACCCTAACCTCTGTGCCACCATTTTGCCACGCTCTGGCCTTGGCCATAAGCACGGCATTGTGCTGGGCAATCTGGTGGGCTTGATTGACTCGGATTATCAGGGCCAGTTGATGGTGTCGGTATGGAACCGCGGCCACAGCAGCTTTACCATTGAGCCCGGTGAGCGCATGGCGCAGCTGGTATTTGTACCGGTAGTGCAGGCGGAGTTTAATCTGGTGGAGAGTTTTGACGAAAGCGCGCGCGGCGAAGGTGGTTTTGGCCACTCAGGGCGTAGCTAGTCAGGGCGTAGCGAGTAAATAGAACGAACACGAAGGCCGGCTTTGGGTCTTCGTGTCAGCCCCAAAACCGGCTGTAGAGCGCACTACCCCACACCAAAGCAACCAATACCAGGCTGAAAAACACCGCCGCCGAGCCCATATCCTTGGCCCGGCCCGATAGCTCGTGCCGCTCCAGGCTGACCCGATCGGTCAGGGTTTCAATCGCCGAGTTTAGTAGTTCGACAATCAGCACCAGACACCAGACGCCTATCAGCAGTACAAACTGCAAAAAGCTCTGCGCCAGCCAGGCTGCCAGGGGTACCGACAGGATCGCCAGCACGGCTTCCTGGCGAAACGCCGCCTCATGGCGCCAGGTGGCGGCAAAGCCCTGCATCGAGCATTTGGCCGCTTTGATCACCCGGCCCAGTCCCTGACCATTTGGTTTTTGCATGGCTTTCCCTTGAAAAAGTCTGCTCTGACGCAGTGCTGTAAGCCTTAATCGGACTCAGCTTACAGCGCCCAGATGAACACCGAATGACAGTGCAAACAACCGCTTACACCACGCCGTATTCAGCGCGATAGGCCTGCACCGCTGCCAGATGCTCTGCCATTTGCGGTTGATCGGCCAGGTAACTGATCAAATCCGTCAGGTTAATGATGGAAATCACCTGGGTGCTAAAGTCGCGCTCGACTTCCTGGATCGCCGACAGCTCAGCCTTGCCACGCTCTTGCCGGTCGAGCGCAATCAGCACGCCCGTTAAGGTCGCGCCAGCGGTGGCGATGATCTGCATCGACTCACGAATGGCGGTGCCGGCGGTGATCACATCGTCCACCAACATCACCCGGCCTTGCAAGGGTGCGCCAACCAAACTGCCACCTTCGCCATGGGTTTTGGCTTCTTTGCGGTTAAAGCAGTACGGCAGGTCGCGCTGGTAGTGATCGGCCAGCGCCACCGCTGTGGTGGTGGCAATCGGAATGCCTTTGTAGGCCGGGCCAAACAGCAGATCGAATTCGATGCCACTGTCCTGCAGTGCCGCGGCATAAAAACGGCCCAGCTTGGCCAAATCGCCACCGGTATTAAACAAACCAGCATTGAAAAAGTACGGGCTGATGCGGCCGGACTTTAAGGTAAACTGGCCAAACTTCAGCACCTGACGCGACAGAGCAAATTCAATAAACTCACGCTGAAAGTCTTTCATCCCAAACTCCTTACGCCAACACCCGCTTTTGCTCATCGACGATATCGCGAATGGCATGGCGCGCCAGCTCCATCATCTCCTGCATTTCGTCAAAGCTAAAAGGCTCGGCTTCGGCGGTGCCCTGCACTTCAATCAGCTTGCCGGTTTCGGTCATCACCACATTCATGTCGGTTTCGGCGTTGGAGTCTTCGTCGTAATCCAAGTCGGCCACCGCGGTGCCTTTAAAGACGCCGACTGAGACTGCGGCGACCATGTACTTCAGTGGATTGGTTTTGATGATGCCTTTGCCGCGCATAAAGTTCAGCGCATCCACCAGTGCCACGCAAGCACCGGAAATTGAAGCGGTGCGGGTGCCACCATCGGCCTGGATCACATCGCAGTCGATGGTGATGGTGTTCTCACCCAGCAGCTTTAAATCCACCGCCGTGCGCAGAGCCCGGCCAATCAGTCGCTGAATTTCCATGGTGCGGCCGCTTTGCTTGCCACGGGCCGCTTCCCGATCGTTGCGGGTATGGGTAGCACGTGGCAGCATGCCGTACTCAGCGGTGACCCAGCCTTTGCCCTGGCCTTTCATAAAGCGTGGCACCCCTTCCACCACACTGGCGGTGCAAATTACTTTGGTATTGCCAAACTCCACCAGCACCGAGCCTTCGGCATGGGCGGTAAACTGACGGGTAAAGGTTAAAGGGCGGATCTGACTGGCGGTTCGGCCGCTGGGACGCATGGCATCTCTCCTGCTGGATGAGTAGGCATTAAAAAGTGGCCCTATTATACCCAATAGCGCTCAAGTTGCACCTAAGGCCGCAGCTTTGGCAGCAAATGCCCGGCAATTGTTCAGCTGCGCTGCATTCGGGTATACTTAGTTTTTCTAAGTATTTGGGAAGCCGCCCGATGATCCACAGCATGACCGCTTTTGCCCGTCACGACATTCAAGCCAACTGGGGCAATGCCCAGTGGGAAATTCGCTCCGTTAATCAGCGCTATCTGGAAACCTTTTTCCGTTTGCCAGAGCAGTTCCGTAGCCTGGAAACCAAGTTGCGCGAAACCCTGCGCCAGCAGCTACAGCGCGGCAAAATCGAAGTCAGCCTGCGCTACAGCATCAACGAAGCTGTCACCGAGCTGCAGATCAACCAGCAGCTGGCCAGCCAGCTCATCAATCACGCCAATGCGTTGCAAGACCAGGCCAACGGTGCCCAGCTCAATATTATGGACGTACTGCGCTGGCCAGGCGTGATGGATACCCCCCAGGCCGATCTGGATGCAGTGCAAAGCGACTTGCTCGAAGGCTTCCAACTGGCATTGAATGACTTTATCGCCAGCCGGGCGCGCGAAGGCAAAGCCATGGCCGAGCTTATTGAAAGCCGCTTAAGCCAAATCAGCGAACACGTTACCACTGTGCGCGCCCACCTGCCCGTTGCCATGCAGTGGCAGCGCGATCGCATCACCAACCGGTT
>SKGJ01000343.1 GCA_007117525.1 Alkalimonas sp. | reverse complement strand
CATTTCCGGCGTGCGACTGGCGAAACCTGCTTCGCCCCCGCCGCCAATAAAGTGCACCAGGGAGTCGACAAAGCCGGGCACTAGGTAATGCCCGCTGGCATCCACTTCGGTCACCGGCAAGTTGCTGCTGCCCAGCGACAGCGACTTGGCAATCGCCAGAATTTGACCACCACCAATCAGCACATCCTGCGGCCCCAATGGCTCTGGAGCCAGGACTTCGGCCCCTTTAAAAAGTGTTAATCCGTTCACAAATACCTCGTTATTGGTAGCCAATGGCAACCGCCAGCAGCATGGCGACGCTGGCCAGTAAAAAGAGCCACAAATACAGTTTCCAGGCAAAGCGGGCCCAAACCGTCCAGTCCAGCCGTACCACGCCCAGACAGCCAATCAGTGCTGCTGAGGTTGGAATAATGATGTTGGTCAGGCCATCGCCCAGCTGGAAGGCCAGCACAGCGATTTGTCGCGACAACCCGACCAAATCTGCTAAAGGTGCTATCAGTGGCATGGTTAAAGCTGCCTGGCCAGAGCCGGAGGCCACAAAGAAGTTGAACACCGATTGCAGTGCCAGCATCGCCCAGGCCGATAACCAGGCCGGCAAGTCACCCAGCGCTTGCCCCGAGTAGTGCAGTAGGGTGTTGAGTACCGACGGCGTTTCAGCATCATCTCCTCCCAGCACCAACACAATGCCTTTGGCCATGCCAACGATCAGTGCCGCCGGCAACAGCTCCGCCGCACCTTGTTTAAAGGCATCGGCTGCACCATTGACGGTTAAGCGACCGCCCAAAATACCCAGTACGGCGATTACCAGACCTATGGTAAAGAATTGGCTGGCTATTTCCGGTATGTAGTATTGCCGGGTGGTGACGCCCCAGATAATCCAGCCAAGGCCGGCAAAAAAGGCCAGTAAAATCGCTGTATCCACGCCGGTGTAATGACTGTGCTCCTGAGCCGTATTTTGCTGCTTGGCTTTGACTTCCAAATCGCTGTGGTAACTGGGCGACAGCTCCGGGTTGGCTTTGACCCGCTTGGCGTAGCGCATGGTAAAGAGCATGCCAAACAGCGTCAATACTACCCAGAGGGCGATTCGATACTCTTTTCCTGACATGATAGGAATATCGGCGATGCCTTGTGCAATGGCAATGCTAAATGGATTCATCCAGGAAGCGGCAAAGCCGATTTGAGTTGCGACATAGGTGACCAGTACTGTGGTAATGGCGTCGTAGCCCAGAGCGTACATCAGCGGTAGCAGTACAATGCAAAATGCAATGGCTTCTTCGCCCATGCCAAAGATGGCACCGCCCAAAGAAAACAGCGCAAACATCAGAGGAATAAAAAGCGCCTCGATGTTTTTGGTTTTCTCTATCAGTGCCAGAATGCCATTGTGAATGGCGCCGGTGCGCATAATGATGCCAAAAGCGCCGCCGGTCAGCAAAATAAAAGCGATGACGCCGATGGCCGAGCCCCATTTGGAGCCGGATACCAGCCCTTCAAAGGCATAGTTTAAAAAGCCAATGCCACCCCCTTCCGCAAAAAGAGGCACGCCGTGCTGTTGTTCTGCATCCAGCTTAAAGCTGGCGGGATCTATGCGTGGTTGCAACTTGGTCACACCGTCCTGAGTGACTTCGACCTGCTGCATGCCAAAGCTGCCTGCTGGGATCAAGTGGGTGGCTATGGCTGCCAGCACCATGACAAAAAACAGGATCACAAAAGCATCAGGCATAGCAACCGGTTGTTTTACCGCGGTTTTCATAACGAATTCGCCTGTATCGTTCTATTGAAAAGAAGGAGGGGAGCTAAGCTCCCCTAAATTGCTTCTTAGAAGAAGTAAGTAAAGGATAAACGATAACTGCGGCCCATGGCATTGTGATTGATGGAATCAAAGCCACGGCTGCTGCCGAATACCCGTGGTGGGTCCCGATCCAGCAAGTTGTCGATGCTCAGGTTAATGGCGGCATTGTCAAAGTCGTAGCCGACGCTAGCCCGCAGGGTGGTCCAGGAGGCCACTTGACGGGTGCCTTCTTCATTCAGCTCACCCAAGTCTTCCAGCTCCCAAATGTTTCTGCGGCGTAACCGGCTGATATCGTCCTCATAAGAAGAGGTGTACAGTGCGGTTAAGCCCAGGAACAAGTCATCGTTGCGCCAGGAAATCCGCGCACTGCCGATGTTGCGTGGGTAACGGTAGGTACCAACCAGCGACTCAATTTCATCCGAGCCGGCTTTATTGCGTTTAAAGGACAGGTAGTTGGTCCAGTCGATATCCAGCCCTAAACGGCCGCCGGCAAAGTCCAGCGTGTGCTTAAAGCTGATATCCAGACCCTTCACTTCCTGCTGACCGACGTTTTCCAGCTGGATAACATGATCCCGCAGCAAAGGTAGTTCGGCAAAGCGTGGGTCAAATTCATTGACGTAAGCCGACAGAATTTCACTCAGATTGGCGCCAGCCTGATCGATACGGCGTCCTTCGGCATCGGTGACGTCACAGACATCCGGGTTGTAAGCGATACCAATTTGTCCTTGCGGTACCAGGCCACAATGACGAACAGAGGCGTCTGTTGCCGTGCGTGCCAGCATGGCGGTCATGTCGGTATCGACCAGCCGTTTGTGATCAAACTGCCAGTAATCGATGGTGATGGTGGTATCCCGGGTTGGGCTCCAGGCCAGGCCCAGGCTGATGGACTCCGACGTTTCTGCTTGCAAGTCCGGGTTACCCAGTTCCAGCACATTCGGGCTGCTGGTAAAGTTTTGGCCTTCGCAGTAAAGGTCAGAAACCGTCTGATTGGCAGAGCAGTCGTAAGTGGCTGTGGTGGTACGCAGCTGGACACCGGCTTGCGTCAAGGAGGGAGCACGGAACGAAGTGGCCCAGGAGCCACGCAGTACCAGCTCATCGATCGGACGCCAGGTTAAACCTACTTTCGGGTTGAAGGTGCCACCAAAGTCGTTGTAATGATCGTAGCGACCGGCTGCCAGCAACTCAACGCGCTCGGCGAGTGGAACGTAAATTTCAGCAAAAGCGGCGGCCTGATTGCGGCTGGCAGCCGATAAGCTGGAGCCAAAACCAAACACATCGACCAGGTAGTTGTTTTCTGGACGGGCCTGAGCATTCAGTGATGGTGTATCGGTGATTTCTTCACGACGCAGCTCCAGACCTAAAGCGGCGCCGACATAGCCATGCGGCATTTCAAACAGCTCGCCACTGAAACGGGCGTCCCAGCCATAAACCGTGCTGCGACCGTCCCGGGTGGGGACTTCCTGAGCCAGGCCTAAAATAGCTTCGTTGGCTGGGTCATTCTGTAGGAATGGGTTGTAAACACCAGCCAGCCCAGCACCGGAAGCGCAGGTCAGGTCAAAACCATCGTAATCGGCGATGGTACCGTCCAGACAAAGCTCACCGGCGATACCAGCGTGGTACTTGTAGCGGTTGTAGATACCGGCAACAGCTTCCTGGGTGGATT
>SKGJ01000218.1 GCA_007117525.1 Alkalimonas sp. | reverse complement strand
ACGTTTTTTTGTGCCTCCCTCCGAGGAAATCGAGCGCTCTGCCAGACGGCAAGAGCCTTTCAACGCTCCACAAAAATAAACCCCAGCAACAAAGGCTGGGGTTTATAAAGTCTAGCGGGTTGTTTGCTAACGAAACTAAAAGAACTGCACGCCGAAGAAGCGCCCCAGTACATTCAGCAGGAAAATCACTGCCAGGATAGCTGGAATAAAGGTTCCCAGTGAGAAATCGATGTACTTCTGCATCAGGCTGCCTTCAAACCCCGGGTTGCCTTCGCGCATCTCAGCGTGCAGATTCACTTTCTGCCAACGGTAAATGACAAACAGACACAACAGCAGACCATTGAGTGGCAGAATGCTGTAATAGAACACATCCATAATCACATCAAAGAACGACTTATCCGCCCCACCATAGCTCAGGAAGCTGGTTAGCCAGTCGACCCGGCCAAACGACAAGGCGGACAGCACCGATAGCGCTACCATCACAACCCCCAAAGTCACCAAAGAACGGCGGCGGGAAATACCCTTGGTATCCATCAGGCTGGCGACCGGCACTTCAATGATGGAAATCAATGAGGTCATGGCGGCAAAAAACACCAGCAAAAAGAAGAACGAAGCCACAAAGGAAGCACCAAAAAAGCCAATGTCCTGCTGCAAAGCCAGGAAGATTTTTGGCAACACCATAAAGATCATGCCAATGCTGGAATCAGTAAGCTGAGATGGGTCAATCGATGGATCCGACCAGAACACCGCTGGCAAAATCAGCAAACCGGCGCAACAGGCAACCAGTAAGGATAAGCCCGCCACCATTTTACCTGCGCCAACAATGTCGTTGTTTTTCTGGATGTAGGAGCCATAGGTAATCAAAATGCCCATCGCCAGCGACAGTGAGAAAAACGCCTGCGCCAGCGAGTCGGTCAGCACCTGCACATTGATCTTGCTAAAATCAGGGATTAAAAAGAACTGCACACCGAGCATGGCGTGATCAAGCGTCAGTACATAGCCGACCAACAACAACAGCATCACGAACAGCGCAGGCATTAAATACGTAGCAGCCCGCTCAATGCCTTGCTTGACCCCACTTTGCAAAATTAAGAAGGTCAGGCCAATCACCACCGCCATGTAGATGTAGAGCTCATTGCTGTTAATAAAGACCCCAAAGGCGCCGTCCTGCGCCAGGGTGTCGAGTTGCCCCATGACCGCTTTGGCCAGATAGCCAAAAATCCACACCGTGATCACCAGGTAAAAGACCCCAATCATAAAGGGCGTGATCACCGCCAGCCAGCCCACCCCATTCCAAAGCGGAGTCTGACCAATTTTACTGTAGGCACCATGCGGGTTTTGCCGGGTGTGTCGCCCGAGGCTCATTTCAGCCAGCATGACCGGCAAACAGATAAAAAACACAAAAAAAGCATACATGATTAAAAAAGCGGCACCGCCATTTTGGCTGGCCATCACCGGAAAGGCGACCAGATTGCCAATACCAACGGCAGAACCTGCTGCCGCCAGAATAAAGCCAATCTTAGAACTAAACAGCTCGCGTTTCATTTTGGTTGGGACTCCCTGACAATTATTGTTAGAATTGTTTTTCGTTTTTTCAGCATGCTAACAGGGCGGACGCTGAAATCCTAGCTTTTCGGTCGCTGGATGCATGCAGCCACCGCATTCGCTGGATCCGATACGGTGCCCCTGCACAAGGATTACCCATGTTTTATATGATTTACTCCGAAGATGTTGCCGATAGCTTAAGCAAACGGCTAGAGACCCGACCCGCTCACCTGGCCAGGTTGGAAGCGCTGAAAATGCAGGGACGCTTGCTGCTGGCCGGGCCCTTACCTGCCATCGACAGTCTGGAACCGGGTACTGCCGGCTTTAGCGGCTCTTTGGTGGTGGCTGAGTTTGATTCTCTGGCCGATGCCCAAGCCTGGGCCGATGCCGATCCCTATCTGGCTGCCGGGGTTTACCGGCAATCGACTGTAAAGCCTTTTAAGAAAGTTTTACCTTAAGGAAGCATCATGTCCGCAATCTTACTGACCGGCGGTGCCGGCTACATTGGCAGTCACACTGCCCTGGCTCTGCTGCGTGCTGGCTTTGACGTCATCAGCATTGATAACTTCAGCAACAGCAGCGATGAAGCCCTGCAACGGGTGCAGCAACTGGCGGGGCGCTCTTTACTCAGCCTGCAAATGGATATTCGTGACGAACAAGCCCTGCAAGGGCTTTTTGCCGAGCATGCCATTGCTGCCGTGGTGCATTTCGCCGGTTTAAAAGCCGTCGGTGAATCCACCGAGCAACCGCTGGCATACTACGACAACAATGTGGCCGGAACCATCACCTTGTGCCGGGTGATGCAGCAAGCCGGCGTGAAGCGACTGGTGTTTAGCTCATCGGCCACGGTATACGGCGACGCCAAAACCGTGCCCATCCCGGAGACTGCCCCACGCTCAGCCACCAACCCCTACGGCCAGAGCAAACTGATGATAGAACATATCCTGGAAGATCTGGCCGCCTCAGATCCAGCCTGGTCCATCGCTTTGCTGCGCTACTTTAACCCGGTCGGCGCCGACAAAAGCGGCCGCATTGGGGAAGATCCCAATGGCATTCCCAACAATCTGATGCCTTTTATCAGCCAGGTTGCTGTGGGGAAACGCGCAGAACTCAGCGTCTTTGGCAATGACTACCCAACCCCGGATGGCACAGGCGTGCGCGATTACATCCATGTGGTCGATCTGGCCGAGGGTCACCTGAAGACGCTGGAATATGTGCAGCAGCACAGCGGTATCGATGCGTTCAATTTGGGCACAGGAACAGGCTACAGCGTATTGGAGATGGTGCAGGCCTTTACAGAAAAAAACACCGTGCCAGTCCCCTACCGCATCGTTGACCGCCGGCCCGGCGATATCGCCAGCTGTTACGCCGACCCACACAAAGCCAGCACCCTGCTTGGCTGGCAGGCCCGTTTAACACTGGACGATATGGTTCAGGACAGTTGGCGCTGGCAGCAACAAAACCCAGATGGCTACCAGCGCGGAGACAGCTAAAAACTAGCGTCCCTGCCGACTGGGACGCTTGTTGTTGGCGGGCCTGGCGGCCGGGCGCTTTTTCGCTGGCTCCGAAGCAGGCTTTGGCTTGGGTTTGGCTTTGACTGCCTTGCTTTTGGCCGGTGTTTTTTCGGCAATCTGGTGCTTACGCACCGCCCGGCGAACACCGGCAATGCGGCGACGCCGTTCGCTGCGGTCTTCGGCTTTTAGCTGGCTTTGGGTTTCAGCGGGCAGCTTCACCAACTCGCGCAGGTAATTAACCTCGTCCAGCGTGCATTCGGCGTAACCGCCGGCAGGGATGTGCTTCGGCAGGTGCAGGTCGCCATAGCGAACCCGAATCAAGCGGTTGACCACGGTGCCCTGCGATTCCCACATCCGACGCACTTCACGGTTGCGCCCTTCGGTCAGCATCACATGAAACCAGCGGT
>SKGJ01000072.1 GCA_007117525.1 Alkalimonas sp. | reverse complement strand
CGCAGCCGGGGAAGTCCAACAAGGCGTTTTCCAAAGCGCGCAAGGTTTCTACGTCCAAATCGTTGGTCGGCTCATCCAGCAGCAGCATGTTGCCGCCAGCGCGCAGCAGCTTGGCCAAATGGACCCGATTGCGCTCACCACCGGATAAATCGCCGATAAACTTTTGCTGATCGTTGCCTTTAAAGTTAAAGCGCCCGACATAAGCCCGACTTGGCAGTTGGAAGTTACCAACTTGCAAAATGTCCTGACCATCGGAGATTTCCTGCCAGACGGTGTTTTTGGCGTTCATGCTGTCGCGGAATTGCTCTACCGAAGCGACCTGCACGGTATCGCCCAGCTCAATGCTGCCGGAGTCTGGTTGCTCGGAGCCGGTGATCATCTTAAACAGGGTGGATTTACCGGCACCGTTCGGGCCGATAATGCCAACAATGGCCCCTTTCGGGATGCTGAAGCTGAGATCGTCAATCAGCAGCCGGTCGCCAAAGCTTTTTCGCAAATGGCTGACTTCCAGTACCTTATCCCCCAGGCGTGGGCCAGGTGGAATAAAGAGCTCGTTGGTTTCGTTGCGCTTTTGAAAGTCGGTGTTTTGCAATTCTTCAAAGCGTGCCATCCGCGCCTTGCTTTTGGCATGGCGGCCTTTGGGGTTGGTGCGAACCCACTCAAGCTCCTGCTTGATAGAACGCTGCCGTGCCTGTTCGCTGCGCTCTTCCTGTGCCAGACGGGCTTCTTTTTGCTCCAGCCAGGATGAGTAGTTGCCTTCCCACGGAATGCCGTAGCCACGGTCCAGCTCCAGAATCCAGCCAGCGACATTGTCGAGGAAATACCGGTCGTGGGTAATGGCGACTACAGTGCCCGGGTAATCGTGCAGGAAGCGCTCCAGCCAGGCCACCGACTCAGCATCCAAGTGGTTGGTCGGCTCGTCCAGCAGCAGCATGTCCGGGCGCTCCAGCAGCAAGCGGCAAATAGCAACCCGACGGCGCTCACCACCGGACAAATGCTCAATTTTGGCATCCCAGGCTGGCAGGCGCAGTGCATCGGCGGCCCGCTCCAGCGTATTGTCGAGGTTGTGGCCATCTTTGGCCTGAATTAAGGCTTCCAGCTCGCCTTGCTCTTTGGCCAGTGCATCAAAATCGGCATTTTCTTCGGCATAAGCGGCATAGACCTCATCCAGCCGGCTGAAGGCTTGCTTCACATCGGTGACCGCTTCTTCCACGATCTCCCGCACGGTTTTGCTGGTATCCAGTACCGGCTCTTGCGGCAAATAACCAATTTTCGTGCCGGTCAGTGGCCGGGCTTCGCCTTCAAAATCCTGATCTACGCCCGCCATAATGCGCAGCAGGGTGGATTTACCAGCGCCGTTTAAGCCCAGCACGCCGATTTTGGCGCCGGGGAAAAACGACAATGAAATGTCTTTTAAAATGGTCTTTTTCGGTGGGACCACCTTTGAGACCCGATGCATGGTGTAAATGTACTGTGCCATAGCGTCCATCTTCCTGGTTGCAAGTGCTCGGATTGTACGTGATTTGCCGCAGATCGTGAAGCCGGGGTAGCCGATAAGGCTGGCACTTTGCCCCTGATTTCTGTTCTAATAGGCGCTATGACAGCCAACTTTGTGAAGCCTTATGTCTGAAGCACAGCACGATCCGAAATACCAACAGTTTGTCGAAGCCGCAAAAACCAATGGGGTGGTTTATGCACTGGCCGAAGGTGAAGACTTGTTGGTGGTGGAGTCGGTCGAATACGAAGAAACCGATGTGATCCCGTTTTGGTCCTCCGAGGCCGATGCCAAAGCCCATTGCAGCGATGAGTGGGCCAGTTACCAGCCAGAGGCGATTCCACTGGATGTGTTTTGCGATGCCTGGCTAAAAGAAATGTACGACGACGGCCTGTTGATTGGCACCAATTGGGATCAGGACTTAACCGGGCCGGAAGTCGAGCCGACAGTTTTGCTGGCAGCGCTGCGTCTGGTACAATAGGCGGTTATTTCAGATTGGCTTGGCTTTGGCTGAACCAGCCTGAGGGCACCGCTGTATAAAGGGGCAGAATCCCCTTGTTTTGGAAAAGTTATGTTATCTGAAGAAGCCATTCGCGTGCGTAGCGCGCTTGAGGAAAAAGGTCTGGAAACGCCGATGCTGGATACCGGCTTATCGCGTGATCAGAAATACCAGAAAATTTCGGCGCTGATGACCGAGGTGGTGCAGACCCTTGGGCTGGACTTGGCCGACGACAGCCTGGCGGAAACGCCGCACCGCATTGCCAAGATGTATGTCGACGAAATTTTCTCGGGGCTGGATTACCGTCATTTTCCCAAGGTCACTCAGATTGACAACAAAATGAATGTCAAAGAGATGATCAAGGTACGGGATATCAGTGTCTCCAGCACTTGTGAGCATCACTTTATCACCATCGATGGCAATGCCACTGTCGCCTATATTCCGGATCAAAAAGTCATTGGCCTGTCGAAAATCAACCGTATAGTGCGCTTTTTTGCCCAGCGCCCTCAGGTACAGGAGCGGTTGACCGAGCAGGTGCTGGTAGCGCTACAAACCTTGCTGGAAACCGACAATGTGGCCGTCAGCATTGAAGCGGTGCATTACTGCGTCAAAGCCCGTGGGGTGATGGACACCAACTCCAAAACTCAAACCACCGCCCTTGGTGGCTCCTTCCGTGAAGACGCCCGTACCCGGGCCGAGTTCTTTTCTCGGTTAAGTTAATCAACACTCTTTTTTTACGAAAGCCGACATGTTAAGTCGGCTTTTTGTTGTTTTCGGCGTTACTTTCGGCTTTGTTATTTATAGACCGATGTTGCTCGATAAACCGGCTTGCCTCTGCTGCTGGCATAGGGCGGCCGTAGTGATAGCCCTGAATGGCTTCGCAGCCAAGCTGCTGCAACAAGGCCTGGTGCTCTGCCGTTTCGACCCCTTCGGCAATGGTTTTAAGGCCCAGACTTTGTGCCAGCCGGATAATGGCGGTCACAATGGCACGGTCATCCTGATCGTCCAGCAAGTCGCGGACAAAGGACTGATCGATTTTGAGTTTATTCAGCTTGAATCGTTTCAGGTAACTCAGCGACGAGTAACCGGTACCAAAATCATCAATGGCGATCTGAATGCCAGCGTCTCGTATGGCGCTAACAGTTGCGATGGCTTTTTCGGCATCATCGACCATGGCACTTTCGGTGATTTCCAGTTCAATCTGGTTGGCTGGCAAACGAGCCAGCTGCAACTGATTGGCAATGGTTGTGAGCAAGTCTGGCTGGCGAAATTGCACCGGTGACAGGTTAATGGCCATTACCAAGGACTCGAACCCTGCCTGATGCCAGGTTTTTTGTTGCTGTATGGCGTGCTGCAGCACCCAATCACCCAGCTTGGGCATCAGGCCGCTGGACTCAGCTATGGGAATAAATTCGGCCGGTGAAATAAAGCCAAGCTCTGGGTGTTGCCAGCGCAATAGGGCTTCAAAGCCAGT
>SKGJ01000141.1 GCA_007117525.1 Alkalimonas sp. | reverse complement strand
GTCGTAGAATGAATTGAACGCAACCTAATTACTAAACGAGGCTAGCTATGTCAGAGCGAGATCCCTCCGAGTCATCCGCAACATCAGCATCAGGGCAGCAGCTGTATTATCTGGGGTTGGCAGCCGTAGCAGTAGCGGTGTTGTTGGCCTTGTGGCTGTTGTTGCGTCCAGGCAGCCCTGAACCTGAGAGGGTGGTGGTACCGCCGGTTGCCACACCGGTAGCGCAACCCGTGCCGGAGCCCATACCGGCAAAAGCAGCGGAGCCAGATCCCTTGCCAGAGCCTGAGCCAGAGCCGGTGACGGAGCAGCCGGAAGCTGTCGCTGAGACAGAAATCCTTGCCGGGCTGCCTGTGTTGGAGCCTGAAGCCGTGCCTGAGCCAGAATTACCCGGCTTGAACGAATCGGATCCGGTGGTTAAAGACTCCTTGCTGGCGTTGCCGTGGCAGCCTGGCCTGGCAGGACTCTTTGTGCGCGAGGATATGGTACGACGCTTTGTGGTACTTACTGACAACCTCAGCAGAGGGCAAATCAGCAGCGATCATCTGGTGCTGACCACACCGGACAGCCCTTTTGCGGTCAGAGAGCAGGAGGGGCAGCTTAGCCTGGACCCGGCCGGTTTCAGCCGTTACGAGCCTTACCTGCAATTGCTGGAAAGCGTCCCGGTGGAAGCCCAGTTGGCGCTGTTGCGGCAGTACCAGCCATTGCTGGATGAAGCCTTTGCTGAACTTGGTTATCCGGATACGCCCTTCGAGCAACGTTTGCTCGAAGCCATTGATTACTTGCTGGAGCAGCCGGTGATGGATGGATTTTTTGAGCTGGAGCTGCCGACAGTGATGTATCACTTTGCTGAGCCGCACCTGGAAGCAATGAACGATGTGCAAAAGCAACTGATCCGCATCGGACCAGACAACCAGCGCCGATTGAATCAAACTTTGACGAAATTACGTCAGGCGTTAGTAAAATGAGCCTCAGCAGCCTTTCTTGTTGATTATTGATTAAAGTATAATTAATTCAGCTGTTTGTAGCTTCCCCTTTGCTTGCTTAAGGCTATGCTTAACCAGATAGTCGTGATGGCAGCTAAGGGGTTACGCATGCTGAATCAGTTGAGTGTTAAACTAAGGCTAACATTGATTGTTGTTGTGCCTTTGGTGGTTATCCTGATGTTGGCCACCATTGCGCTGCGCGAAATGCAGCAGCTAAATCAGGGCATCAATAGTCTTTATCATGATCGGGTGGTGCCGCTTCGACAAATCAAAGTGGTTTCGGATGCCTACGCGGTCACCATGGTGGATACCTTTCATAAATACCGCAGTGAACAAGTCACGGCCAGGCAAGCGCAACAAGCATTGCAACAAGCCCGGACGGAAGCTGAGCGGTATTGGCAGCAGTATCTTGCGACCGAGTTAACCCCGGATGAACACCGTCTGGTCTCGGATGTCGAGCGTTTGCGGCAACCTTTTTATGCCGAAGCCGATCGTTTTACAGCGGCCATCGCACAAAACAACTTTACAACCTTGATGGACAACAATGAGTTTAATCGTCGTCTGTATGCGGTTGCGGATCCGCTCAGCGATGCATTGGACGCTCTTATCATGCTGCAACTGGACGAGTCCGATCGTTTTCGGGTTGCTGCCGAGCAAGGCTTCCGGCAAAACCGCACGGTATTTATTGGTTTCTTACTGGCTTTGTTCATCATTTTAGCTGTTTTGGGGTTCTGGGTTTACCGCTCTGTACAAAGGCCTTTGCATGAACTTAAAACCTCGATTCAACTGCTTGGCAGCAGTCTGGATTTACGGGTGCGGGCGAAGGTAGCTGGCAAGGATGAATTGGCGGAAGCTGCAACGGCTTTTAATGGCTCTATGGAACGGCTGCAACTGTTTTTCAAGGAGCTGGATGGGGCGATTCAGCAACTGGCGACAGCAGCAGAACAAATGAGCCATATCAGTGAGCAGGTCAGTGCAACTTCCGAAGGTCAGGAACAGCAAGTGACCATGATAGCAACCGCTGTTACCCAGATGTCCTCAGCCATTCAAGAGGTTGCTGGCAGCGCTTTACGGACGTCGGAGCAAGCTGGCGAAGCCGATACCTTATCCGAGCAAGGCGTGAGCCGGGTCGAATTGAGCATTCAATCCATTCGTAAGCTCTCCGCTGCCCTGGATGAAGCCGGTCAGGTGATTACTCAGCTAAACGACGAGTCCGGCAAGATCAGTCAGGTGCTGTCGGTGATCACCAGTATTGCTGAACAAACCAACCTGCTGGCGCTGAATGCCGCCATCGAGGCGGCCAGAGCCGGCGAGGCGGGGCGCGGTTTTGCCGTAGTCGCTGACGAAGTACGACAGCTTGCAACCAATACTCAACAAGCAACCGAGTCGATTCGCGGTATGATTGACAATTTGCAGCATTCATCCAAAGAAGCAGTGCAGGCGATGGAAAACTCCGATCGATTTGCCAAAGAAAGTGTATCGCAAGTGAGTGAAACCGGCGATGTGATAACCCAGATGAAGAACTCTGTCGGCCAGATTGTGGATATGAATGCACAAGTCTCAACGGCAACGGAGCAACAAACCATAGTCGCGGAAGAAATCAGCAGAAACATCAGCGATTTCACCATCAGTATTGGTGAAGTGACCCACAGTGCGAAACAAAGCGCTGAAGCCAGTGACATGTTGGCGCGCTTGTCGTCCGAGCTCCAGCAGAAAGCGGCTGCGTTTAAGGTTTGATGCCGGTACTGTGTTTTTATTGTTCAGCCGGTTGCATGACGGTTGCAACCCTGGCAGCTTTTGCGCATAATGCGCCCTGCCAATGCGTTGGCCACTATGGTAACCCCATCGGTCCTCTCGCAATGCTAGTAGGTGAACTCGGTCAGGTCCGGAAGGAAGCAGCCGCAGCTTATGACGCATGTGCCGGGATGTGGCTGGTGGGGTTGCCACCCAATCAGCTCTGATTGTTCAAAAACTCCACTGCTTTTCGCACCGCTTCTTCGACCTTCATCTGCATCTCAAAGCGCTCACTCTGTGGCAAGTAAAATGCCATATCGACCTCGTAGCGAATGTAACGTGGCGGCAATTGATTCAGAATAATGCAGCAGAGGTCGGCCATATAATCCGGGTCTTTGCCCTGGTCCAGCCCTTGCTCGGAAATGTAATCAACCACCAGTTTTTCGTAGTAATTGTGAATGTCATCGTTCAGGATCATGGCTTTTTTTCCTGGTTGTAAAGCAGCCGGTTGTAAAGCAGCTGGTTGTAAAGAAGAGAGTACTGCCGTTTAGCATAATCGGCTTTTAGCAAAAAAACCACTGCATTGGTAATGCTTTGGCTGCTTGCTACAATGCAGCCCATAGGGCGTGTTGACCTTTGCTGTTTAGATTTTGTTCGCTCTGGCGGCGCTTTGATCGCGAAACGAGGAGCGTAGTTTAGTGATTCTAAATAAGTGACGAGTGACAAAGAGCAGAGCGTCGCCAGACGAACCCTT
>SKGJ01000157.1 GCA_007117525.1 Alkalimonas sp. | reverse complement strand
TTTCATTTTTTTTACGCCAATCTGCCGGATATTCTGGCGCGGGACCCGGTGCTGCACCAGGAGTACCAAGCGGTGCAGGAGCAGGTGCTGGCCCGGGTGGTGAAGGTGTTGGATGCCTTGCGTCTTGCCGGCATTATTGAGATGCCACCCGAAGAGACGGCCGAGTTCGCCCATACCGTCAAATTGGTGGTGACCTTCTGGATCAGCTATCTGAAAACCCAGGCACCCGAGCAACGTATCGACAAAGCCAGTGTCTATCAGGGGGTGCTGAAAGTCTTGCTGCTGTTCAAGCCTTACGCCAGCACGCTGGCCATGCCCCGTATCCTGCAACTGCAACGCCATTATCAGCAGCTGGCACAGCAGGCCAGCCGCATCAGCGTATAAGCAACTTTACAGGGCCGCATTTTGCCAACAGGTCTGCTGTGAAAAACACTGCAGAACGGCGACCAAGTCAGTACAATATGCAGTATTGATGACTATTCATGCCGTTTTTTCAGGAGTTTTTTATGCCAGCCACTGCGTTTTTGCAGCATTTACAACAGCAAATTGATGAGGTGAAGTCCGAAGGCCTGTACAAGGCAGAGCGTCTGATCAGCTCTCAGCAAAGTGCTGCCATCCGGGTCGGTGAGCGCGAGGTGCTGAACTTTTGCGCCAACAATTATCTGGGGCTTGCCAACCATCCCGAGCTGATTAAAGCCGCCCAGCAGGGGCTGGATAGTCATGGCTTCGGCGTGGCTTCGGTGCGTTTTATTTGCGGTACCCAGGATATCCACAAACAACTGGAGCAGAAAATCAGTGACTTCCTTGGCATGGAAGACACCATTTTGTACACCTCCTGTTTTGATGCCAATGCCGGCTTGTTTGAAACCCTGCTCGGGCCGGAAGATGCCATTATCTCCGATGCACTGAATCATGCGTCCATCATCGATGGGGTGCGGCTGTGCAAAGCCAAGCGTTACCGTTATGCCAACAACAATATGGCCGAACTGGAAAAGCAACTGCAGCAGGCGGTGGCCGATGGTGCCCGCTACAAACTGATTGCCACCGACGGCGTGTTCTCAATGGATGGCGTCATTGCCAACCTGAAAGGCATTTGCGATCTGGCCGATCAATACGATGCCATGGTGATGGTCGACGACAGCCATGCAGTAGGCTTTGTCGGTGCCAACGGCCGCGGCACCCACGAGTACTGCCAGGTGATGGACAGAGTCGATATCATTACCGGCACTTTGGGCAAAGCCCTGGGCGGCGCATCCGGCGGTTATACCTCGGCGCGCAAAGAGATTGTCGAGTGGCTGCGTCAGCGCTCACGCCCTTATTTGTTTTCCAACTCGGTCGCTCCGGCCATTGTCACAGCCTCGATTCGGGTGCTGGACTTACTGGCAGAAGGCGGTGCGCTTCGGGCACAGTTGTGGCAAAACGCCGAATATTTCCGGCAGCGGATGGAAGCGGCTGGCTTTACCCTGGCGGGTAAGGATCACGCCATCATCCCGGTGATGCTGGGCGATGCCAAAGTCGCAGCCGAGATGGCGCAACGGATGCTGGCCGAAGGGATTTATGTGGTGGGTTTCTCCTTCCCGGTGGTGCCCAAAGGGCAAGCCCGAATCCGCACCCAGATCTCGGCGGCCCACAGCCGCGAGCAGCTGGATCAGGCCATTGACGCCTTTATCCGCATTGGCAAAGAGATGGGAGTGATTCAATGAAAGCCTTAGCCAAATTAAAAGCCGAACCGGGCATCTGGTTAACCGAGACCGACAAACCCGAGGTCGGCCCGAACGATGTGCTGATCCGCATCAAGAAAACCGCCATTTGTGGCACCGATGTGCACATTTACAAATGGGACGAGTGGGCGCAGAACACCATACCGCATGGCATGGTGGTTGGTCATGAATACGTCGGTGTGGTCGAAGGCATGGGTTCGGAAGTGCGCGGCTTTCAGGTCGGTGATCGGGTATCCGGTGAAGGCCACATTACCTGCGGTCATTGCCGTAACTGCCGTGCTGGTCGGGTGCATCTGTGCCGCAACACTACTGGGGTTGGCGTCAATCGCCCTGGAGCCTTTGCCGAGTACCTGGTGATCCCGGCCTTTAACGCCTTTAAAATTCCGGACAACATTCCGGACAACATCGCCTCGATTTTTGACCCCTTCGGCAATGCGGTGCATACCGCGCTGTCGTTTGATTTGGTCGGCGAAGATGTGCTGATCACCGGCGCTGGCCCGATTGGCATTATGGCCGCAGCGGTAGCGCGCCATGTCGGCGCCCGCCATGTGGTGATCACCGATGTCAATCCGTACCGCTTGCAGCTGGCGCTGAATATGGGCGCCAGTCGGGCAGTGGATGTCAGCAAAGAAAAACTGACCGATGTGATGCAAGAGCTCGGCATGACCGAAGGCTTTGATGTTGGCCTGGAGATGTCCGGCGTACCGTCGGCCTTTAACAGCATGCTCAGCACCATGAACCACGGTGGTAAGATTGCCATGCTGGGTATTCCACCGTCGGATATGGCCGTGGACTGGAATCAGGTGATTTTCAAAGGCTTGATCATCAAAGGCATCTATGGCCGCGAGATGTTTGAAACCTGGTACAAAATGGCCAGCCTGATCCAGTCTGGTTTGGACTTAAGCCCGATGATCACCCACGAAATGCCGGTCGATAACTACCAGCAGGGCTTTGACATTATGTGTTCAGGCCAGTCCGGTAAAGTGATCCTGAACTGGAGCTAACAGCTGCAACGCTATACCAAAAAACGGCCACTTCGTGTGGCCGTTTTCTTTAGGTCAACACGCCCTAGTTGATTCAGAGCTTTCCCAACCGCTCCAGCAGCAACTGATTTTCTCGCTCAATATGACGATAAAAGTCGATGTCGGCCAGCTTGCTGGCGGCAGCTTCATCCAGTACCACCACCGCATGTTGATGCAGCTGCAACGCTGATGCGGGGCAGGCGGCGCTTAATGGCCCTTCCACCATGGCTTTGACCGCATCGGCTTTGGCCTCACCGGTTGCCAGCAGCAGCACCTTGCGGGCATCCAGGATGGTGCCGATCCCCATGGTAATGGATAGATGCGGTTGGTACTCACCCTCAGTAAAAAAGCGGGCATTGTCGTCGATGGTGGCCTGAGTCAGGGTTTTGACCCGGGTGCGCGAGCGCAGACCGGATGAGGGCTCGTTAAAGCCAATATGGCCATTGCGGCCAATTCCCAGCAGCTGCAAATCAATGCCACCAGCGGCTTCAATAGCGGCTTCGTAGTCGTGGCAGGCAGCGATGGGATCGGCGGCATCGCCCGGCGGCACATGGGTGCGCTCTGGGGCGATATCAATCAAGTCAAACAATTGCTGCTGCATAAAATAGCGGTAGCTTTGCGGGTGATCGGGCGATAGGCCAAGGTATTCGTCCAGATTAAAGCTGGTCGCCTTGGCAAAACTGAGCTCACCGGCCTGATGACGGGCAATCAGCTTTTGATAGAGCGCCA
>SKGJ01000151.1 GCA_007117525.1 Alkalimonas sp. | reverse complement strand
TTCGCTGTCCACATACTCGAGGCAGAGCAGACTGCTCGAAGCACGGCGGGTGCTTGTTTCGCTGCCTTGCTGATGATATCGTGATCGCTGCCGGTAAAACCGAGACGGCGCAGGGTATAGACGTCTGGCCGCTCTTGCGGTGCCAGCACGCCTTGTACCAGACCTAGGTCTCGCAATGCTTTCATTTTTTGCAGGCCTTGCTTCGCTGCCTGGCGTGGGCTGGAATTATTGCGGGCGTTATTCAGCGAGGCAACATTGCCAACGGATAAACCGGCATAGTTGTGCGTAGGGCCAACCAGCCCGTCAAAATTAGCTTCAAAGTACTTCATTTTTACTTGTATCCTTCCGTTTGGCTGGCTCTGTTGTTTTTATTTGGCCAGAGGGATTTGCTTTATTGATTTGATGAATTAATCATCAAGGAGCTCAAAAAACCGAGCTTGACAGCATAATAATGAGTTTATGGGCTTGTCACAACTTCCGTTTGCAGATATACGTTAAAAAAGAAGGTTCCATCAGCGCATTTTTTCAAAGATTCTTAGGGTTGAGATGGCGAAATCACTGGTTATAGTCGAGTCACCGGCAAAAGCGAAGACGATTAATAAGTATCTGGGCAACAATTTTGTTGTGAAGTCCAGCGTAGGGCATATTCGGGATTTACCGACCAGCTCGAGCAAGGATAAGGACAAAACCAAAAAAGCAACCAGCGCTTTGAGTAAAGAGCAAAAAGCCTATCAGGCATTGGTTGACCGCATGGGGATTGATCCGGCAAATGGCTGGCAGGCCCGCTATGAGATTCTGCCGGGCAAAGAAAAAGTTGTGAAAGAGTTAAAGACGCTGGCGGACAAAGCGGATACCGTCTATCTGGCAACGGATTTGGACCGCGAAGGAGAAGCCATCGCTTGGCACTTGCAACAAATTATTGGTGGCGAGCCACAAAAATTTAAGCGTGTGGTCTTTAACGAAATCACCAAAAACGCCATACAGCAGGCCTTTGAAGAGCCTGGTGATGTCAATGTGGATCGCGTTTATGCGCAGCAGGCCCGGCGTTTTCTGGACAGGGTGGTGGGCTTTATGGTCTCGCCGCTGTTGTGGAAAAAAATTGCCCGTGGCTTATCGGCGGGTCGGGTGCAGTCGGTAGCTGTTCGACTGGTTGTTGAGCGCGAGCGTGAAATCAAAGCCTTCAACCCCGAAGAATACTGGACGGTCCAGGCAGATACCACCACTGCTGCCGCACAGGCCTTGCAGCTGGATGTCAGCAAGCACCAGGGGCAGGCGTTTCGACCGGTCAACAAAGCGCAAACAGAACAAGCGCTGGCTGCACTGCAGCAGGCGGATTATCGGGTAGCAAAGCGTGAAGACAAGCCGAGCAGCAGCAAGGCTCAAGCACCTTTTATTACCTCCACTTTGCAGCAGGCAGCCAGTACGCGTCTGGGCTATGGTGTGAAAAAAACCATGATGCTGGCCCAGCGGTTGTACGAGGCCGGTCATATCACTTACATGCGAACCGACTCGACCAACCTGAGTCAGGATGCGGTTCAGGCCTGTCGCGATTACATTGAACAAAACTTTGGCAGCAAGTACTTGCCGCCGGAGCCACTGCGTTATGGCAGCAAAGGCAATGCGCAAGAAGCGCACGAAGCCATTCGTCCCTCGGATTTGCAGGTTCAGGCGGCCACCTTGGGCGATATGGAAGCCGATGCCCGTAAACTGTACGAGCTGATTTGGCGTCAGTTTGTTGCTTGCCAGATGCCTGCAGCGCAATACGATGTCACCACCATTACCGTCGAGGCTGCAGACTTTGAACTGAAAGCCAAAGGGCGTGTGCTGCGCTTTGATGGTTGGACCAGAGTACAGCCTGCGGTGAAACGCAAAGGCGATGAAGACTCTGTGCTGCCTGATGTCAAAGCGGGTGAGGTCTTGGCATTGCAGCAATTGTTGCCACAGCAGCACTTTACCAAGCCGCCGGCGCGTTTTAGCGAAGCGAGCCTGGTGAAAGAGCTGGAGAAGCGGGGCATTGGACGGCCATCGACCTACGCTTCCATCATCTCCACCATCCAGGACCGTGGCTATGTCCGCATTGAAAACAAGCGTTTTTATGCCGAGAAAATGGGTGAAATCGTCACCGATCGTTTGCTGGATAATTTCAATGAGCTGATGAGCTTTGATTTTACCGCCAACATGGAATTAAAGCTGGATGACATAGCTCACGGTGAGTTGTCTTGGCGTGAAGTGTTGGATAGCTTTTACCTGGGTTTTTCAGAGCAGTTAAAACAAGCCGAAGCCGACGAAAACGAAGGCGGCATGAAGGTCAACCAGTTTGTTTTAACCGACATTGATTGCCCGACTTGTGGCCGTAAAATGGGCATCCGTACCGCTTCCACCGGGGTGTTTCTGGGCTGCTCCGGCTATCAGTTGCCACCAAAAGAGCGTTGTACTACCACCTTGAATCTGGTGTCCGGTGATGAGGCTGTGGCGGATGTTGATGACGAGGAGCAGGAAACCGAAGCCTTGCGGCAGAAGCGCCGTTGTGCCAAGTGTGGGACAGCGATGGATTCTTACCTGATTGACGAAAGCCGGAAATTGCATGTCTGTGGCAACAACCCGAGCTGCGATGGCTTTGAGGTGGAGCAGGGCAGCTTTAAAATTAAAGGCTACGATGGCCCTGTGATTGAGTGCGACAAGTGTGGTTCGGACATGCAGTTGAAATCCGGCCGTTTTGGCAAGTACTTTGGCTGCACCAACAGCGACTGCAAAAATACCCGGAAATTGTTGCGCAATGGCGAAGCAGCACCACCGAAAGAAGATCCGGTGCATTTGCCTGAGCTGCCTTGCGAGAAGTCCGATGCTTACTTTGTGCTTCGCGATGGCGCGGCAGGAATTTTCCTGGCGGCATCTACTTTTCCGAAATCACGGGAAACCCGGGCGCCTTTGGTTGAAGAGCTGGTTCGTTTTCGCGATCGCTTGTCGCCGAAGTTCCTTTATTTAACCGAAGCTCCGGTCAAAGACGATGCCGGTAATCCAACCATTGTCCGTTGGAGCCGGAAAACCAAACAGCAGTACGTGATGACCGAGCAAAATGGCAAAGCGACTGGCTGGTCTGCCTGGTACGAAAATGGTCGTTGGAAGGTGACAGAAAAATAGCAGCTTTGCAGTCATTGCAGAAAAAAACCAGCTTCGGCTGGTTTTTTGTTACCACTTGCGTTTGGGGGCAAACAGCTCGTCCAAATCCTTATTTTCCTGCTCTGCTTTTTTATCCCTGTCACGCTGATTGGAGTTTTTCAGCTCATCAGAGATTTCTTGCAGTGACTGCATCACTTCCGATTTACGGGTAATGACATACTCCGTCTGATGCGGTGAGCCATCAAGCGCGACCAGGGCTTTCTCGTAATACTGCCGGGCGGAACCCAGCATCTGAGTTGAGCGGGCTTTCATGCCCCGCTTGATTTGGCTTTCAACATTGATCCGTAACTGCAAAGCTTCTAAGCGACGGTCTTCCT
>SKGJ01000065.1 GCA_007117525.1 Alkalimonas sp. | reverse complement strand
GCCGTATTGGCTTTAACCGATTGGCTGGTGCCGGCCATGGGTGTGAAGGGTTTCTGGATAGGCATTATTCTGGGTTTAACGGTAGCAGCCGTCTTGCTATTCTGGTTGTTGCAGCATTCGTTACGGAGGTTTGAACGGGATGGCTTACCGCTGGTTCCTACTGAGCAGCCTGCTGTGGACCCTGCTGGCCTGCAGTCCGGCCAATGAGCGTCAGCTGGACAATTACCAAAGCCGGCTGGAGCGGGTTGCCGGCATCCAACCAGGGCAGGTAACCCCTGCCGCTGTGGATCCTTTGCCATCGGCCCGCAGCTTGCTGCATCCCCTGCCCGACTTGCGGCTGGACTTACTGGATGCCTGGGCCAGCCGTCAGTGCGGACTGGATGCGCTGATCGCAGAGCGCAACTCCAGCCTGGGCCGGGTTCAAAGCCACAGTCTACGCCTGAACTACGAGCTGCGTTTATTGCAGCAATTGGAACAATGCCAACAAAACAGCAACCTGGCGCCGGCCTTGCAGCAACAACTGGCCGATATTCAGAGTAGCAAGCAAGACACCATCGAGCTGTCCTTGCTCAATATGCTGCATGCCGACCAAACCTTGCGTCAGCAGTGGCATGGCCAGCGCCAGCTGCTACCACTGCAGGGGCAGCAAGCCTTGCTGGAAACCCAACACGCACTGCAACAACTCAATGCACTGCGCACCGCCATCGAGCAGCAAGATTGGCAACAGGCAGCCGCCATCGACATCGAAGCAGCGCTGGGCGTTTTGCACCGTTATCAAACCCTGGCCAGCCTGCAATACAGCCAGCGTTACCTGGTTGGCTGGCTCGATGCTTTAAACAGTTCGCTGCTGCCGATACCGGCAGATTCATTTTGTCCACACCAACGCCCCAGCGACAGATTGAGCATCCTGAGCACGGTGTTTTTAAAGTTTTTTGCCGAAGAGCTGCAACCCTATTTCAATCAACACCAACGGCATATGCAGGCACTCTGGCCGGAGCTGGCCCAGTTGTATGCCGAAAGCCCATTGTTACCGCTGCTGGAGCAGCGCTATAAAGATACAGCCAACACACTGCAGCAGCAGATCCTGGCTCATGTTGGCTGGTGGCAACAGCTGAATGCCGAATGCCCGGCTGGGCTGACATCGCGCCATTGATGTACGGATTTGACATGACAAATTTATGTTATACTAACAAATCATTGCGCCAAGTACTGGCATGGAGCCGGCTAAAACAGAACGAGGGAATGCATGCAGATTGGCATTGGCTTTAGTCGTCAGACATCGTCCTTGCAGGCTGGCCAGGAGGCTGCCAGCCTGGCCAGCCAACTTCAACCCAAAAGTCCCCAGCTGGTGTTGGCATTTTGCAATCATGCCCTCAACCCGCAGGATGTCTACCTGGGTATCCGTGCCGTGGTTGGTGCCGAGATCCCCATTATTGGTGGTTCTGCCATTGGTGTCATCGGCAACGACTGTCTGATTACCGAAGGTCCCGCTGTTGTGGTTGCCTCTTTGTCTTCTCACCACATTCGCTGTCATCACGGCCATGCCAATGGGCTTTTTAAAGATCCCCTCCAAACAGGTAGGCAACTGGGTGAGCAACTGGCCCAGGTCCCTCTACCGCCACAGCTGATGCTGCTGCTCTATGATTCCATTCGCTACCCGGCAGGTAAATTTGCCCCGGCGGTGTTAAATCCATCCAATCTGCTGTTGCAAGGTCTGGCAGAAAGCACACTGGAAGTCCCGATGCTCGCCGGGGCCGGTTTGCTGGGCGATCACCGCTTTCAAAGCAGCTGGCAATTTACCGGTTTTGATGTGGCCCGTCATCATGCAGTTGCGCTGTTGTTATCCGGCCCCGTTGCCAGTGTTCAGGCCGTCATGCACGGTTGCACCCCAGTGGCGACAAGGCGCTACCGCATCAGCAGCATTCATGGGCAATTTCTTTACCAGCTGGATGGCCGACCAGCGCTGCAGGTGATTGATGAGGCTTTAGGAGGCAACCATTGGCGGGCACAAGCCCCTATTCGGGAGCTTTGTCTGGGGCGACGGCTGCAAACTGACGACAAGCTGCAGCCGCAGTACCTGAATCGACTGATCAGCGGCATACTGCCAGAGCAAGACGGTCTGGTGTTGTTTGAGGATGATTTGGCCGAGGGCGATGAAGTCCTGCTAATGCGACGAGCACCAGAGCTGGCACTGCAAGCTGCCGCCGAGCAAACTGCAGCCTTGCTGGCCGGGATCAATCAAAGTGGCCAGCAGCCGCTGCTGGCACTTTACATCAACTGTGGTGGCCGCGCGGTACCGAATGAACAAGCCGAAACCCGGGAGATCCAGCGTCAACTCAATCAGGCGAACATCCCCTTGCTGGGCTTTTATTCCGGGGTCGAGCTTGCCCCAATACAGGGGCAAACCCGAGGTTTGGACTGGAGTGGTGTTTTGACCATACTTTGCCGCTCCAAACCTTGCCTCAGCGTTTAGTCATACGACTGATAGGGCATACCCTGCAGCCACCATTCTGGTGCCGGCTTCCCTTTCAGGTAATGATCAAAAAACTCCAACATTTTAATGCTGTAATCCAGTTTGTTGGCAAAACGCTGCAAATGATGGCCTTCTTCTTCGTAATGCAGCATCACCACCTCTTTTTGCAAACGGCGCATCGCTAAATACAGCTCAATGCCCTGCTCCCAGGGTACAGCGCCATCTTTATCGCCAAACTGGATCAGCAACGGCGTGTTGATACGATCAGCAAAGAACACCGGCGAGTTTTTGATGTAAGGCGCCCTATCTTCAAACATCGACACGCCCAGGCGACTCTGGCCGGTTTCGTACTGGAACAGACGCGCCAGACCGGTCTGCCAGCGAATGCCACTGTAGGCACTGGTCATGTTGGATACCGGAGCACCGGCCACGGCAGCAGCAAAGCGGTCGGTTTCGGTCACCACAAAGGCGGTTTGATAGCCCGACCAGCTGTGGCCGTGCAAACCAATGGCATGAGCATCGGCAATGCCAAGCTCAATTAAGCGGTCAATGCCCGGCAGCAAGGACTCCGTCGCACTTGGCCCGGGTGCGCCTTCGCGAAAGCGCACATCCGGTAAAAACACCACATAATCCTGCCCCAGATAAAACGGGAAATTCGGCCGGTGATTGACCTTCATCTGATTAAAGTGGTGCAAGCGCTGGGAAAACTGCTCGTAGTAGTACACCAGCACCGGGTAGCGGCGATTGGCATCGTAGCCATCCGGCGTGATCACCACGCCCTGCAAGCGCTCGCCATCCTCGGTAAACCAGTCAATCAAATGGCTGTCGCCCCAGACAAACTGGGATTTTTGTGGGTTCAGATCGGTCAGCTGTCGCCGCTTGGAAAAATCAGCATTGGCATACCAGATATTGGGAAACTGCCGGAAGCTTTGCTCGGTGTACAAATAGCCACCCAGTTCTGGCAGAGCCTCTACCAGGTCAAAGCGTTTGGTATCCGCCAGCAGTTGCTGCAGGTGTTGATTGCTCAGGCTTAACT
>SKGJ01000307.1 GCA_007117525.1 Alkalimonas sp. | reverse complement strand
TGCCAGGCCATAGGCTGTACTTCGGAGCAGCAATAACAGAAACTTTTGCACTGACATTCGCTTAGCAGAATAAAACCATGCGCTAAGGATATCATTAAATTAAAAAAAGCAGTAGCGCCTGGCGCTACTGCTTGCTGGGTGGATGTGGGTTAACGGATCAGGATGTACAGCGTCTGATTGCCACGCTGAATGTTCAGCGCGACCACACCGCGCTGTTCTTGCAAGGTTTTACGCAGCTCGGCCAGGTTATGGACCCGTTGTCGGTTGACGCCAATAATGACATCCCCTTTTTCCAGGCCAATACGGCCGGCAGGAGCCGTTCGCTCCAGTTCGCTGATTAGCACCCCGGCCTTGCCATCCTGAGTTTGATCATTGATCAGGGTGGCTCCCTCCAACATGGGGTGGATGACATTGGCGGCCACCTGGGTTTGTTCAGCCCGGCGCAGGGTAACATCGATTTCCAGCGTGCGGCCTTCGCGTAGTACCGACAAACGCACATCGCGTCCAGCCCCCAGAGTGGCAATTTTGGCTCTTAACTCGCGGAAATTCAGAATGCGGTTGCCATTCATCCCAACAATGACATCGCCTGAGCGCAAGCCGGCTTCTTCGGCAGCCGAGTCGGGCAAGACCTCATTGACAAAAGCACCTTGGGTGACCGACAGCCCCATCGCTTCAGTAAGCTCCGAGGTGACATCAATGCCGCGAATGCCTAGGCTGCCACGACGGATCTCACCAAACTCAATCATTTGGTCGACCAGGTTTTTCATCATGTTGGAGGGAATGGCAAAGCCAATGCCGACATTGCCACCGTGCGGCCCTAAAATAGCAGTATTAATCCCTATCAGCTCACCGCGCAAATTAACCAGAGCACCGCCCGAGTTGCCGCTGTTGATGGCTGCATCGGTTTGAATAAAGTCTTCATAGCCTTCCATACCCAGATTGCCCCGGCCCAGGGCACTGATAATACCGGAAGTTACGGTTTGCCCAAGGCCAAAAGGATTACCGATGGCAATGGCGAAGTCCCCGACCCGAAGCCGATCCGAATCAGCGATGGGCAAGGCCACCAGATCCTTAGCTTCAATTTGCAGCAGAGCGACATCACTTTCCGGATCTTCGCCGATTTTTTTTGCGGTGAAGGTGCGACCATCTTGCAGGTTGATCACGATATCGGATGCGTCCCGAATGACATGGGCATTGGTGACGATGTAACCATGTTCGGCATCAATAATGACGCCGGAGCCTAAACCACGGAAGGGCCGCTCTTCTCGAAACTCACCTGGTGCTCTGGGGCCAAAAAAGTGCCGAAAAGCATCCGGCATTCGCTGCCGTACCTCGCGGCTGCCTTGCACCGAGATGTTGACCACAGCGGGTGTGGCCTGTTCCAGCATGGGAGCCAGGGTTGGGGTTTCGCCCTGGCTTAGTTGCGCTAATGGTAGGTTTGCCTGTGCCAGCCCAACGGTTAAAAACAGGCTGGCAAGCAGGCCACTAACAGTAAGGATACTTTTTTTCATACACGCAGTTCTCCATCAAACACGCTGAGCATAAAAGTTATGGTTCAGAATGTTGCTAAAGACGCTCAGCGCATAAAAAAGTTCAGTGGTGTGCGATTAACTCTCAACCGTAGCCGCTTTTTTGTTTCCTTCTTTCAACAGGCCACTGGCGCCACCGGCATAATCTTTTGGCTGCTCGTAGGACTCGGAGAAGGTTGGCTTGCGCTCATCCAGCTGGTGGATGGAAGCGCGGATCTGATTGGCCGTATCCGATGACAGATAGGAGATAGGCTCAGCTTTTTTCTCCAGCATGGGTTTTTCTACCAGCTCCATTTTGCTTTGCTGCAAGTGGTTGGCGATTTTGCTGTAATTTTGCTGCAGCTGGGTAATGAGCTCATTGGTGGTTTCCAAATGATTCGACACATCGCTGCGGTATTTTTCCAGTTGACTGCGGGTTTGAGTCAGCTCTTGCTGCAACTGGCTCTGATTGTGCTGCCGCAGGGCAAAAAACCAGGCCACAAGACCACCCGATACAAAGCCTACTGCCAGCCAAACTAAAGTCATCGTTAGGGTCATATTTGCTCCTGCATCCAGATCAAAGAAACGTTTATTCGACGCTAACGGGATTTCCGAATCCGGTTGGCATCGGTCTTAAGGTTAAGTGTAACCGATTTTTTCAGTTCCAGTGGTAAGGCATGTTAAGATATTCATCTTAATTGTGGCTGAATAATTTGATTTCAAGCAGAACCGGTATGCCATCACCCCAGGAAAAATATCAGCAAGATTTAACCCGTCAGGATTTCCAGCCCGATGCTGCTCAGGCGGAGGCTGTTCGTCATTTGCAGCGGTTGTACGATGAGCTGTTGCAGCGCTATCACTGCCCGGATACCTTGTGGCAAAAGTTATTCAGCAAAAAAGCCAAACCGCCGGTGATGGGCTTGTACTTTTGGGGCGGCGTTGGTCGGGGCAAAACCTATTTGGTGGATACTTTTTACGAGTGCCTGCCTTTACAGCGTAAAATGCGGGTGCATTTTCATCGCTTTATGCATCGGGTGCATGAAGAGCTAAAAAGCTTGCAGCACCAGAGCAATCCGCTCGAGCTGGTTGCTGATCGTTTTAAAGCAGAAGCCGATATCATTTGCTTTGACGAGTTTTTTGTTTCCGACATCACCGATGCAATGCTGCTGGGTACCCTGATGCAGGCGTTGTTTCGTCGGGGCATTACCCTGGTGGCCACCTCCAATATTGAGCCGGATGGTTTGTATCGCAATGGTTTGCAACGGGCCCGTTTTTTACCGGCAATTGATTTGATCAAGCAATACACGGTGGTGGTAAACGTCGATAGTGGTATTGATTACCGGCTACGTACGCTGGAGCAGGCTGAGATTTTTCATGCCCCGCTGGATCAGCAAGCCGAGCTGAATTTGACGGAGTATTTTACCGCTTTGTCGGATGAGCCACGGCAGCAGAATGCTGCCATTGAAGTGGCAAACCGGACCATTCAGGCCCGACATGAAGCCGATGGCGTGGTCTGGTTTGACTTCAGTGCCTTGTGTGAAAGTGCCCGCAGTCAATACGATTACATGGAGCTTAGCCGTTGCTACCACACGGTGTTGGTGTCCGGTGTCAAGCGGATGGGGCAGCACAATGATGATGTCGCCCGGCGCTTTATCGCCCTGGTCGATGAGTTTTACGAGCGCAATGTTACCCTGATTTTGTCGGCCGAAGCCGAACTGGGCGACTTATACCAAGGCGGTATCCTGAGCTTCGAGTTTAAGCGCTGCATCAGCCGCTTGCAGGAAATGCAATCACACGAGTATCTGGCGCGGGCCCATCTTCCTTGAGCAAGCCGCTGCGCAGAAAAAAATTGATATTTTTTAACCATAAGGGCTGATCTTTTGTTGTAGATGCATTATAATCCGCGCCCGGCCTACGTTACAGCCTTACTGCCCTTTAGCCAGGCAGTACTTGTACTCGAAGGGGTACGGTCACGATACTGCGCAATAGCCCTGCGGGTATCAGGTGTA
>SKGJ01000144.1 GCA_007117525.1 Alkalimonas sp. | reverse complement strand
TACCAGAGCGATTTCTACCTGCAGCAAAGCGAAGAAGGCGTGAAGGCGCTGAGCTACAGCGATTGGGCCAGCGCCATGCGCGCCCGGCCTGATGTGCAAGTCTCTGCCAAAATAAGTGCCACCAGCGAGTACCGCAGCATTATTCAAAACGACGCCGCCGCGCTGCGTGGCAACAATGCCGACAGCATCAAGCTGCGCCGGCTGGCCGCCAGCTTTAGTCTGGTCGCCAGTGGCCACAAGCTGCGTCATATCGAAAAGCTGGTCAGCGCCGTCCATGCCAAAGAAGGCAAGATGGATACGCTAAAAGCGATGCTGGCGGCTATTTTTGAAGAAGATGGCGTGACGCTACCGACCACCAAGGTAAAAAACACCAAGGCACGGGACTGGATCCAGCAGATGCGCCAATCGATGCGGCTGGACCGGTTGCAACAGGATTTCGAGCGGCTGCAACAACTGGCATTGCAACTGGATGGTGCCGAAGCCCAGTTGGCGGCTTTGCTGCCCCTGCTGGAGCAGGATGAGCAGCAGTTAAAGCAACAACGCGCCGATGCCGAGCAGCAGGTGCAAAGCCTGCGTCAGCAATTGCAAAGCGCCAAAGATCAGTATCAGCAACAGCAACTGGAGCACAACAGCCAACTGGCCAAAGTGGAAGCCGATCTGCATGAAACCTCGGCCCGGTTGGATCGCTTACAGCAACAGTACGATGACTTTGACAGCAAAGACATGCCGAAACTGCAGCGCGATACCGATGCGCTGCCGCTGTGGCGCGAAACCCTGCAAGAACTGGCTGAACAGTACCAATTGATGGTGGAGCAGCACGGCGATATGGAGCGTCAGCTGGAGCAGCGCAAAGCCAAGCTGGCGGAGTCCTTTAATCGCTTAAGCGAGCAGTACAGAGCCAAGGCCAAGCAGCTGCAGCTGCAAAAGGACCAGACCCGCGAGCAACAAGACAACAAACTGGCTGCGCTGGAACAGGCCTTTCAAAGCCGGCTACAAGAGCAACAGCAAGCCTTCGCCAATCAGCTCAGTGAATGCCACAGTGCTATCGCCGTGTTGCACAGCCAGCTAAGCGCCTCGCCGCTGACCGAAGCCGAGCACGACGAGCTGCGCTCCGCCGAACTGCGGCTGGAGCAAGCCCAGCAGCAAGCACAGCAGCAGGCGCGGCAGTTGCAGCAACTGCAAAAGCAGCACCAGCAAGCACAGCAACAGCGTGAGCAGGCCGACCAGCAGTTGGAAGCCAGCCGCAAAGCCCTGCACAGCGCCGAGCAGCAGCTGCAAAACCTGCATCGCCAACTAAGCCCCGAACAAGGCAGTTTGCGCCATTTCCTGCGGCTGCATTACAACGGCTGGGAGCAAAAGCTTGGCAAGGTGCTGGACGAACGCCTGCTGGAGCGGCACGACTTGCAGCCACACCTGCTGGATCTGACCGACAGCCTCTATGGCCTGCAGCTGGATATAGCCGCCATCGACACCCCGGACTACGCCCAGGATGAAGCCGCCATTCGTCACCGCATTCACAGTGCCGAACAGCAGCTGGAGCAGGCCAACAGCAACAAAGCGGCGGCCGAGAAAGCATTAAAAGACAAGTACGAGCAGGCCGAACTGGCCCGGGCACAACTGGAGCAGGCCGAATGGCAACTGACCCAGTACGAGCAAAACATCGACTACGCCCGCGATGCCCGCAACCGCTTAGAAGCCCAGCAGCGCGAGCTGGTGAAACAGCGCCAGGCCAGCGTACGCTCGGAACTGAGCAGCCGTCAGCAGCAACTGGAAAAACTGCAGCACCAGCAACAACAGGATCTGCACGGCCTCAAAGACGACCACAACAGCCAGAAAATGGAGCTAAAAGCCGACTGGCAGGCCGAACTGCAAGTATTCGATGAACAAATGGACGAGCTGGAGCGCCAACTGGAACGCAAGCGCGAAGACAACAAAAACCAGCTGCGCGAACTGCAGCAAGCCTTTGCCGAAGAGCTCTCCGCCAAAGGCATCGATCCGCGCCGTCTGACCGAGTTAAAGCAAAAGCAGGACCAGCTGAAAACCGAGATCCAAAGCGTGACCGAGCGTCAGAATGAACTGAGCGCCTGGCAAAGCTTTATGCAGCTGGACTGGCAGCAGCTGCGGCCCAAGCTGCTGGAGCAGGAAACCACACTGAAACAACAACAGCGCACGGGCCGTCAGGCGCTGGAACAACTAAAAGCCGATTACAGCCAGCAGCAAAAACAGCTGGATGTGCGCAAGCAACAGCATCAGGAACAGATGCAACACGCCGAGCAGCGGCTGGTGCAATTAAAACCTTGCCTGAGCAAGCTGGCCGAGCTGCACCTGAGCAGCGTGAAGCCAGCCAGCCTGGCAGCCTGCGCCGATGTGATTGAACGGTTGTCACGTACCAACGAAGCACTGGAACAGCGCAGCAAGCTCGACAGCACACTAAAGCAGGCGATGGAGCAGTTTGAAAGCATGCTGAGTAAAGATGCCGGCCCTGAGTTCCTGGACCGGCTGGAACATGAAAAACGCAAATTGCCCGACTACGCCGGCAAGCGCGAGCAGTTGCCAATCCTGTCCGATTTGCTGCGTATTTTAAAAGACGCCCAGCAACAGCTGCTGGAAATGGGCGAAAACATCGGCGGCGATCTGAAAAAGTTCTTCACCGTCTTTAGCGACATCAACCGCCGTATTGCGCTGCAAAGCCGCCGTTTAAGTGAAGCCGTGGCCGACGATCTGGTGCTGGAAGGCATCAGCCGCTCAGAAGTTCGCATTCTATCCACCATCGACGAGCTGGGTTTCTGGCAACCACTGAAGCACTTCGCCAAGCTGTACGACGACTGGGGTGCCTCTGGCAAAGCCCTGCCCTCGGAGCAGTACTTAAACGCCCTGGCCGATGTGGTCGAGCTGCTGCGCGCCGACGAGCAGTACAGCATTGAGTCCCTGCTGCGGCTGGAATTGCATTTAAGCGAAGGCGGCTCCGAGCTGGTGATTAAGAACGATCGCCAGTTGCTGGAGTCCTCCAGCCATGGCATGGCCTACCTTATTCTGTGCAAATACCTGCTGGCCTTTACCCGCTTGCTGCGCGGCGAGGCCAAGGTCAGCATTCACTGGCCGATTGATGAAATCGGTACCCTGGCCTACCATAACGTGGAAAAACTGTTCCAGGCTTGCAGCAGCAACAACATTGTCATTGTCGGTGCCTTCCCGAACCCGGAGTCCGATGTGCTGATGCTGTTCCAGCACCGCTATCTGATTGAGCCCAGCCAGCAGAACCCGAACCAGCGCCAGCTGAAACGCATTCAACCCAAAGTCAGCCGCCTTGCTGAGCGGCTGGCACAGAAACAGCAGGAGGCCAGCTGATGCTGCAACACGGCCCTTTACTGGAACGGCTGCTGGCCGGTGACTTTATCTGTCAAATCAGCGACGAAGATGGCTATCGCCACCTGAGCGATGAACAAACCCAGCAGGAGATCAACCACTACCTGCGGCCGTTAAACCGCCGGCTGGTTAGCAATGACGATGGCTCGGTGTTTTATCTCGGTTACCACGAGCTGAGCAAAGAAGCCCGCGAGCATCTAAGCAGCCAGTTTGCCCTGACGGTGCAATCCTTGCTGCCTTTGCTGGAATGGCTGCAACTGGTGCAGGAAACCCTGGGCCGCGACAGCGCCCTGACCGCCGGCGATACCATCAAGCTGCAGGAGTTTGTGCTGCGCACCGAAGACAACCAGAGCCTGCGCCAGCGCCTGAACGCCCTGGCCAGCGACCGCTTTTTTAACAGCCAGAGCGAGCAACTGGACAGCCAGGTCAAACTGATTTTCCGCCGCTTAAAAGAGCACGGCTATCTGCTGCAACCGCACAGTGAACGCCAGTACTACATCGTCACCGGTAAAATTGATCATCTGCTGGATGTGATCCGCTTTATCCGCGATGAAGAGCAACTGCCGGTAGACGATACCCCCAGTCAGGAGGCACTGCTCTGATGGCCCCGTTGGAACCCAGCCTGGCGTCCAATTTATTCAGCATCGGTGCCGAGCGCCTGGCCTTGCTTGGCAAGCACCACAAAGCGCTGATGCAGGGTTATCTGGATGGCCATATTGATGAAACCGCCTTTAGCGAAGCCGCACTGAAAAAGCTGATCGCGGCCCGTATACTGTGGCGACCGGATGAACAACAGCCACTGGCGCTGCGGCCTTTGGTCAGTGAGCTGATAGCCAGTATGGTGGCCGATGAAAACCGCCGCCAGATCAATGCCGACGTGGCCGAGAAGTTAGAACAAATCCGCAACCGGGTACAGGCCTACCGCGATGCCCAGTTCAAAGGCGATTACAGCGTGGCCGAGCTGCAACTGCAGCGCCTGACCGAGCATGTGCACGATTTAAGCGGCCAGTTTGAAGAAGCCATCGACAGCCTTTGGCACCGCTTAAACAGCGACTTTGGTTTTGTCAGCAGCCTGGATGATAAGATCCGCGAAAACGAACGGGCGCAAAAGCAGCTGCGCCGTTTGCTGGATGGCCTGGATTTGCTCGATTTCAATGAGCTGATCGAGCTGTCGGAAGGCAACAACCACCTGCGTAAACTGCTGGTCAGCCAGTTGCAAAATCAGCTCAGCTCCCATCACAGCAGCTTGCTGGAAGTACAAAAGCGGCTGGTGCAACTGCTGGCGAAATTCCGTCAGCAACAGGCCCGCTCCATGCTGATCGCCAATATGGCGGCTTTTTTACGCCAGCACCCCAAATACCAGCCAGCCGATTACCCCAATCGCTCCGAACTGCCAACCTTGTTCAACCAGGCAGCAGCGATCCGGCCACAGGCCGCCATCGCGCTGGATAAAGCCAGCGAACGGGCCGTGCTGGCCGAACTGGTACGCGCCCTGCCAAGGCCCAGCAGTATCGAACTGCCGGAGCAACACAGCGCCAGCTTTGCTGAGTTGATGGTCGATGAAGAAATCGCCGCCCGCCAGCAGGCGCTGAAAACCGATGTGGAAAACTTCTACCTGCGGGTGATTGATCAGGGCGGCAAACTCAGCGCACTGGAGTACCTTGCACAGCAGAAGCTCGACTGGGACAGCGAGATCTGGCTGTATCAGATCCTGGCCGAATACCAGGCACTACCGCTGGAAGAAAAGCGCATGTTCGGTATTTTGCGCGACGAAGCTCCGGCCAGTAACGTCAACCAGTTGCTGCTGATCCGCGATATTCAGATCGCCCTGAAGGCCGCCTGATGCAACAGGCGCTGGGGCTGCAGGCACTGAACTGGCTGCGCCAGCTGGAGCTACGGCTGAAAGCCAGCAGCAGCAAAGCCGTAAGCCCCGGCAAAAAAGCGGCAGCTCAGGTGATTGACTGGTGCATTGAGCAACAACTATTGCCAGCCCACAGCGCCAGCTTGCCCAAAGTCCGCTTTGATCTGGCGCTGCTGGGGGCCATTGCCACAGCCCAGCGCCAGCTCGGCCAGGCCTGTTTTCGCGATAATCCGCAACAGATGGGTAGGTTAGAGGCCGCCAAACATAGCCAGCAGGAATTAAAAAGCGCTGGCTTAAAACCGCGCCAACAGCGGGTGCTGCTGCGTTTAAATCAACCAACGCAGCAAGCAGGTCTTCATACAGAGTTTATCGACACCGACTGGCAGCAACTACCACTGGACCAATTCGACACCTTGCTGGTAGTGGAAAACCTTGATTGTTTTTACCAACTGGAGCTGTTCACTCTGGAGCTACCCTTCCAGCAGCCGTTGGTGGTTTATCGCGGCGATCGCCTCTACAGCCGGGGCTGCAAAGCACTCAAAACCGCCTGGCTTCAGCTGCAGAAACCCGCCATCTACTTTGGTGATTTTGATGGCAAGGGCGTTAGCATCGCTTTGCACGAAGGCTATCAGGCCATGCTGTTACCAGATCTTGCCACTTTGCAACAACAAGCCAGCAGCAGCATGCTGCCGGATACTCAGCTGAAATACCTGCCAGCGATCAAAAGCACTGCCTGCAGCCAGGATTTTCAGCCTTACCAAGCGTTACTTTGTCAGCAACTAAAAGGCCTGCGCCAGCAAAATATGCAACAGCAGCAACTAAAACCAATCAGCCTGACCTAAAGCAATATCAGCAATCACTGACCAAACCAAAGTTATGCTTGCAGTAAGTCTCTGTTCATTTTGAAAGCGCTAGCATCAGACTATTAGATTATTATAATTTCTAAGTACTGGATTGACATAGAATCACCTAGGTTCTACTATTAGAACCAATATGACCGACGCCTCTGCATTTATGTACGCGTCGGTTCTCATTTCTGAAATTGACTCAGCCATTCAACAGCCCCCTCAACGACACCAAGGTCTTGCACTGTTAACATGCCATTTCTAGAGCTTGGGAAGTCGTTTATCAGTGCAATCAGTCGTTGTGTCCAGCTTGAGTTAGGGCAAATAACAGCGAGTAGTTTCGCCATGATGGCAAAGTACATAAAAGGGCGGCTATGGTTCATCTTTGGCCAGTTAGTTGGGCAGACTGATAGCTCTAATACGTTGATATTCCATAGTCGGCTATGGTGCGCTGACACGTTACGCACAAAGTTCAAACTCTTAAGCCATTTTGCCAGCTGAGCGCCGTCCGCAAGCCCATACTTTTGGGCCACCTGATTTTTATCTGTAAACTGCATGCCTTCAAATAACCGGGACAGTAGTCCGAAGTCCCATACTTCAATCGCTACCCATATTGGTAAACAGCCGTCATACTTCTCGCGGTGATGAGCAATAAAAGGCTCCCGTCGCGCTCGTTTCAACATAGTATCGTATTTTTCCAGCCATACCTGATGCTCAGTCTTGCCTTTGTTTGGCCCTTTTATTATCGCTTTTTTGGCAAAATTACCATGCAAGCAATCCGGGTTCAGGTGTGCACAGGGATCTTTCTCCCCTAACCGATGGGCAATGTCCACCCGAAGTGCCATTTCAATTCGTTCCAATGCATCCAGCGCCAGTAGACGTAGCTTTTTATCAAACACATACAACTTAACCACATCTTCAAAATGGCTTTCTGGCATAAAGTGATCAAAGCGCACGGGTCGGTGTTCTTGTAGTGATGTTTCAGTGTCGATAACGCGAAGGGGGTACCAATAGCCGCTTAGCCGGTAATAACCAATACGTGCAAGGTAATTAAGCGCTGCTGGTTCATTATCAACCAGCAAACCACGGGATTTTAGAATAGCTAATTGGTCGGTCATTGACCGCCATGGTTTTAAGTCTGGCACAGGTTTATTTACCCCCTCCTTGCTCAAAAGTAGTACTTTTACGACGAAGGCAAAAAACCTCTTCCGAGCTTAGCAGTCAGGTAATGAACTTAGATTTTTCAATTTGATTGAGCGCAGACAGAACTTGGTTCAACTTCATTGGATATCCCTTTCTTATTGTTTTGATATTGCTTACAGCAGCGGCTATCAAATTGGTTATCATTTAACCAAATGAGTATTCATACCCAATTTAGAACATAAGCTTCTGTTTCGCAATTTAAAACAGAATTTAGAACGTCCAGATATCACACTGAACAGGCTTTACCATAAGCTCTGCCTGTTGTGCCCCAATCACTCAGGCTGCACCCGTGCCAGCACAGTAATAGGTTCGGTCAGCGGTAAGGCCAGCAGTAAGCCTTCGCCGGAGGCGGGGAAAATACCAGTCAGAGCGGTGATATTGACCTGATGAGTGATCAGCACTGTGGGGGTGCTAAAGGGAGCCTGCGCCAGAAAGACTTTCAATGCGCTGGTTTGTGCCTGCCGATCACCTCGGCCAGCAAAAAATGAATTCAGCAGTGGCAAGGGCTCAACCGCTGAAAGCGCCATCAGCTGACCGGTTTCAAGGCTGCGGCACCACTCACTGCTAAAAATCTGCACATCGGCAGCTGTTTTTTGCTGCAGCAAATGCCCCCAGGCCTGGGCCTGCTGGCGACCGCGCGCATTCAGATTACGCTGAGTGCTGCAGTCTTGCAGTACAAAACCTGGCGGGTCGCCGGTACCTGGTGCTAACGCATGGCGCATGATTAAAACGGCGTTGCCATCACGCCAGGCTTGCCATGCCAGTTCATCCGCCGTCAGGCTAAATGGCAACAAAAATAATAATATCCAGGGTTTCACGTAAGGCCCCCAACATCATCCCACCGAGGCAATACGCCACAGGGGGCCAAAAGGATTTAGCTGGCCGGATAAAACCAGGCATTTTTAATCAGGCCAGCTTCGACTTCGTACACCACGGCCACTTCGGATGGCGTCTCGCTTAGGCCATAGACCCGCTCGTGATCAATCACCTTATTGCCAACCACCATACGGCTAAGCACCTCGGCGCGAAGCGCTGGCAGGGTAAAGCGCTCACTGGCATAGAACTGCCGCAGCGCAGCCAGCCCCTGCAGCGCCGGGGAACTTGCCGGCATGCGGTAAATGGCTATGTCTGGGTGGTAACAACGGCAAAAAGCGGCTAAGTCTTTGGCATTGTAAGCATCCAGCTGACGCTGCACCGGCTCACGCACATCGGGCGCCGCCAGCAGGCTTTTGACCATAAAGCAACTGTTGGCATCTTCCGGGTAATCGGCAAAAGGGCCGCAAAACACAAAGCCAGCGCTTTGGTACAAGCTACGGGCTGGCTTGAAAAAATCCATCGAGCCGGTTTCAAGGTAAAGGGTATCGATCCCCAAAGCGGCTGCCTCGGCCAGCACATGCTGCAGCAAAGCCCGGCCAATGCCCTTGCCACGCACCTTGGGATCGGTGCGCATCGATTTAATCTCGCCGATGCCGGCACTGTGCTGCTTTAAAGCCACGCAGCCCAGCAACGCATCGTTTTCCCAGCCAGTCCAAAAGCGGATATCCGGTGCTTTGAGTTTGCTCAAGTCCAGCGCATGCACACTCTCTGCCGGTGAGGTGGCGTACATATCGGCCAGATGGCCCTGCAGCAGTGCAATGACGGCCGAGGACTCGAGGGGATCAAGAATGATGTTCATAAAAACAGATGTGGATTGAGGGTGCATCATCATAGCAGCAAGTCGCGCCGTTAAAAAAGCATGCCTTTGACTGCCACACAACATTTGGCTGAGCGGCTACCCATCTGTTTAACGACTAACGACGTGGTATGGTTTGCTTGCGCATCAGGTTGTTTTGTCTTCCTGATACATGCACCAAGCGTGATGCCCGGTTTTACTTTGATACATGGCACTATCGGCTTGCTTTAGTAAGGTTTTTGCCGAAACTGGCTGGCCGGGTGAAAACAGGGCAACACCAATGCTGCAAGATACATCGATCTGCTGCGCTGAGTAGTGCACACCGGGTGTGTTTAAAGCACTGCTGAGCCGCTCAATGGCTTTGCACAGTTCTTCATCGCTGTTGATTCGATCCAATATCAGCACAAACTCATCCCCACCCAACCTGGCAGCAAAGTCCGAAGAGCGGCTGGCTTGCTGCAACTTGATTGCAGTTTCAACCAGCAGTTGATCGCCAGCATCGTGGCCATGGGTATCATTCAGTTCTTTAAACTTGTTCAGATCAAAGTACATCAGCGCCAGTTGGTGCTGGTATTTTCGAGCCAATTGCAGCCGCCGTTCCAGCTCTTTATTGAAGAAACGCCGATTGGCCAGTTTGGTTAAATTATCGTGATTGGCGATGTACGACAGTTTACGGTTTCGCTGTAGCTGCACAAAAGCACTGTAGCTGATCAGGAAAAACACAATCAGCAGGTAACTGAGCTTGGCTTGCCAGGTTTGCCACCAGGGCGGGATCACATCCAGTTGGATCCGCTTGCTAGCAGGGTTCCAGATACCATCTGCATTGGTTGTGCGCACCTCCAGTTCATACTGGCCGTACGGTAACTGGCTTAAACTCAGCTGGTTGCCGGCCATGGCACGCCAGCTGTTCATTAACGGCGGCAGCCGGTATTGGTATTGAATGCGCTCGGGGCTGAGAAACTCCAAAGCGGCAAACTCAAAAGCGTAATAACTCTGTTCCGGCTGAATGGTCAACTGCTCAATAAAAGCCGGCAGGCTCTGCGCCATCACCTGCACCGATGTCAGATGCAGCCTAGGGAATTCGACATCGGCAGCCAACTGCTCTGGCGCAAACAACAGCAGCCCCTGATTGCCACCAAACGCCAGCTGACTTGCGCCCGTACGGCTCACCGCATTGGCATGAAACTCCATATCCAGCCAGTGCAGATGACGGGATAGTGCCGTAATCGTCAAGGTTTCCGGCTCAATACGGCTCAAAGTTCTCATGCCGGTTAGCCAGATATCGCCGTTTTCGGCTTTGGCCAGGCCGCGCAACTGATTCTCTGCCAGTCCCTGCTCTACCGTCAGATGGTGTTGCAATTGCCATTGCTGTTGCACTTGTTGCCAGCCTAGCACAAACAGACCGTGATCCTGCGTCGCCAGCCACAGCCTGTCTTCCTCCAGCAGCAGGCTGGTGATATGGCGCTGCTGCAGCTCTGTGATCCCAAGTTGTTCAGCCAGCTCAACCGCTTCCTGTTGGTGCAGATGCCATAAGCCACGCGAACTGGCCAGCAGGTACCCCTGTTCCACAGGCTGGATATCCGTGATGTAGCCGCGGGCGATCGGAGGATGCTCCAGCTGGAGCTCACGGCTTGCCAGATCCATGACGGCAAAACCACCGTCATAAAAGCCAATGAGCAATTGCTGCTGATCCTGTCGCAGGCTATACACTTCCCGCCCTGCTATCAGCACTTCAACCTGAGCGCTGTCGGGGTCAAAACCAAGCAATCCGGCATTGGTGCCCAGCAGCACCTGATCTTGCCATGGCAGCAAACTCCAGATCACCGTGCGTGGCAAAGCATCCGGCTCACTGGAAGCCGGGAAAGTGCGCAGCTGTTGGCTGCGCACATCAAAATGATTCAAACCACTTTCCGTGCCAAACCAGACGCTCTGCTCAGTCGCTGCCACCGACCACACATGCTTATTGGTAATATTCTGATATTCCCCCAAATGGATGATGGCGGCATCAACCGGATTCGCCACCGCCAGGCCATTGGTGGTAGCGACCCATAAGTGCTCGGCTTGATCAAACAGCAACTGGCTGATGTTGTTATGAGGCATGCTGTATTGGATCTGGGGATGATGGCTGTAATGGCGAATGCTATGATCCTGCAACGATAAAACCGCTATACCATCGTAAAAGTAGCCAAGCCAGAGCTCATTGTTGCGAAGCGCCAACGACCAAATGCTGTTGGAAAGCAGGCCGTCATCGGTAAGCAGTTGCCGCTCCAGCTGTCGGCTGGCCGTATTAAAGATCAGCAAGCCATCCCGCTGTGTGGCCAGATAAAGCCGCTCCCCCAGCAACAGGCCATCAAACAACCGCTGATGCTGCACATCGAAGCCCGGCATGGCCGTTAAATCAATCGGTTCTGGCTCATTTTCTGCCTGCCTGGCGTAGAGCCCCTGCTTGGTACCAATCCAGAGCGCATTTCCTTGCTCCGTAAGAAACTTCACTTCCACATCAGGCAGAATCAGTTCAAAATCACCGATGGGATCAACCAACCGATACAAGCCCGCATCCGTTCCCACCCAGAGCTGCTGCTCACTATCCTGGTACAGGGTTAATACCGTAGCGTCGGGCTTGGGTAAGGGTTGCAGGCTGAAATGGCCTGTCACTTCATCAAACAGATACAAGCCTTTTTCAGACCCTACCCAGAAGCGCTGCTGTTGGTCCTGCAGCAATACCAGAATATCGTTGCTGCCAAGGCCACTGTGGGCAGACAATTGATAATGCACAAAGCGTAAGCCGTCAAAGCGCGCCAGGCCGCCTTTGGTTCCTAACCAGATAAAACCATCCTGGTGTTGACTGATGGTATTGATGTAGGCAGAAGGCAACCCATCCCGGACCGATAAGCGGCGAAAATGCAGTTGCTCAGCATCAAGCTGGTAACTGGCGGCAAGGCCAGCAGCAGGTGATGTACACAGCGCCAAGATAATCAACAACTTAATCATATGCTTTGGCAGTAATCGGCAGGTAATCTCAGCCTAGCAAATGCTCAGGAAATATACAAAGTAAAGTGCGATCATTCCTCTTTAGAGGTACAGGCTGTTACCGGCCATCACTGGCGTTGCAGCAATCCTGCAGCACCTGTTCAACAGAAGTACAGAGCGTCTGCTCGGTAAAGACATTACTTTGCAGCCCCAACAAACGCTGACGCAGCGCTTCATCATCCAGCAGCAAGCGCGGCCGCAGCTTTTTTTGCTGCAGTTTTTGCAGCATGTCTTCAATGGCAAAGACAGCAGTGAGATCCATGTAATCCACCCCGCGACAATCCAGCACTATGTCTCTGGTTTGCATTACCTGGTCAACCTTATCCATCCGATCCAGCATCTGCGCCATCGAGCCAAAAAACAGCGGGCCGCTTAAACGCACCAGTCGCACTCCCGGATGCTCTGGGTCGTCCGGTACATCCAGCAGCTCGTCGTCTTCGAGATGAATGTGCGCCGTTTGGGCCATGCGCCAGGTCACCAACCCCATCGCCAGCACCACGCCCACACCGACGGCGATCACTAGGTCCACCAACACCGTCAGCGCAAAGACGCTGAGCATAATGATCACTTCAGGCTTAGGCGTGCCAGAAATGCGTTTTAGCAAGCGGTAATCGAGGATATCGAGCCCGACTTTGACCAAAATACCAGCCAGCACTGCCAGCGGAATTTGCGCTGCAAGAGGGCCTAGCCCCAGCAATAAAGCCAGCAGAAAGAGCGCATGCACCATGCCACTTAACCGGGTGCGGCCACCGGCGTTGACATTGACCACAGTCCGCATGGTAGCGCCAGCTCCCGGCAAGCCACCGATAAAGGAACACAGCACATTGCCAAGCCCTTGCCCTATCAGCTCTTTGTTC
>SKGJ01000280.1 GCA_007117525.1 Alkalimonas sp. | reverse complement strand
GAGCATCCTGATTATTGCAGAGCATAACAACCAACAGTTAAAGCCGGAAACGCACAAAACTGTGCATGCTGCCCGGCAAATTGGTGGTGATATTCACTTGTTGGTGGCTGGTGAGGGGTGTCAGAGCGTGGCTGAGCAAGCCAGCAAGTTGACAGGAGTCGGCAAGGTGTTGGTGGCTGACCATACGGCCTACGGTCATCAGCTGGCTGAAAACATTGCGGCTTTGGTATTGGAGCTGGCCGAGGGTTACAGCCATATTCTGGCTGCTGCGACCACCACAGGTAAAAACTTTTTACCCCGGGTTGCCGCTTTATTGGATGTGGCTCAGATTTCCGACATCATTGCTGTAGAGTCGGCTGATACCTTTGTCCGTCCTATTTATGCAGGCAACGCCATTGCGACCGTGCAATCATCCGATGCGGTTAAGGTGATCACTGTGCGCAGCTCTGCCTTCGATGCCGTGACAGAAGATGGCTCTGCTGCGATCGAGTCGGTCTCGGTGATCAAGGATCTGGCGGTATCGCGTTTTGTCAAAGACGAGTTGACGGTTTCCGAGCGCCCTGAGTTGACGGCGGCCCGGGTGGTGATCTCAGGTGGACGCGGTATGCAAAATGGCGACAACTTCAAACTGCTGGACGGCATTGCCGACAAATTGGGTGCTGCCATTGGTGCATCACGGGCAGCTGTAGACGCCGGTTTTGTGCCGAACGACATGCAAGTGGGTCAAACCGGTAAGATAGTGGCTCCTGAGCTTTACATCGCGGTGGGTATCTCCGGTGCTATTCAACACCTGGCCGGTATGAAAGACTCCAAGGTGATCGTGGCCATTAACAAAGATGCGGAAGCGCCCATCTTCCAGGTTGCCGACTATGGTCTGGTAGCTGATCTCTTTACAGTATTGCCAGAGTTGGAAGCTCAACTCTAATCCTCGTTTGGGCAGGTACAAATGATCTTGTGCCTGCCACCTTCCCGCTATATGCTGCTGACAACTACCAAAGTCCGTTGAGCCTGTCTAAGCAAGGCCGATGGCGTTCTCTGTTAATATTCGGATACATTTTTTCACAGAAGGATGCATTGATGCCGGTTATAATCCGTCATGCTGAATTGGCTGATGCCAGTGCTTTGCAACAAATTTACCAAGAGCCCAGCATCTATGCCAATACCCTGCAGCTGCCTTTGCAAGCCCAGGCCCATTGGGAAAAGCTCTGTCAACCGCAACCAGGTTTCTACAATTTTGTCGCTGAGCTGGAGGGGCAAGTGGTTGGGCAGCTGGGATTGCAACAAATGCAGAACCCACGACGCCGTCATGTGGCGGATATAGGTATGGCTGTTTCTGAGCCTTACCAAGGGCAGGGCATTGGCTCCAGCTTATTGCGTGCGGCATTGGACTTTGCGGACAACTGGCTGGCGATTCGTCGTATGGAGTTGCAGGTGTATTGCAGCAATGAGGCCGCAGTGGCTTTGTACGAGCGCTTTGGTTTTGAAGTTGAAGCTGAGCTGACAGACTACGCTTTCCAGTACGGCCGGTACGTTGCCGTATTGCAGATGGCACGAATTACTATCCCGCGGTAGCGACAATTGAGTGCTGCTACCGGAACAGGAGTTTATGATGATCAAAAATTCCGGGTTTACGGCACTCTGGTTGGTTGTCGTTACGGCATTGGCAGGATGTGTGCAATTGACAGAAGAGCAACAGCGAGCAGCACTGCTAAGCGAGTTTGATGGCTCCTTAGCACAACTGCAGCTGAATTTGCGTCAGTTGGAGCGCCGCCTGGGCCACCTCACCGACGACAAAAGCTGCGAGCAGGACAGCCACTGCAAAGTGTTGGCGAAAGGGGTGCGGCCTTGTGGTGGCCCAGAGCAGTTTTTGGTGTATTCAGCCCTGGGAACGGATGAGCCGTTGCTGCTGCAAACCAGTGAGCAGTTCACGCTGCTGCGTCAGCAGCAACATCAACGATTAGGGACCATCAGCAGCTGTGAATTATTGCTGGAACCTGTTGCCAGCTGCCAGCAGCAGCAGTGTGTGTTGCAGCAGCTGGAGTATGCCGGGCGTTAAGGCCTGGGATCATCTTTTAACCGTGGAATTTTGCGGCCCAGCTCCTGGCCGCGAAAGCGGGCATAATAGGTGCAGCCAAAGAACATCATCAGCGCCAAGACCAATTCCAGTACCGACAACCAGAAATAGAGCCCTGCGGCCACCCACAAATTGGTCAGACTATGGATAAAGTAGATCATCACAATAAAGTTGGCCCAGGCAAAGGTGTAGGGCTCCCCTTTAAGGATGCCTGGTAATGGGAACCACAAAGGCAGCCACAACAGCAGCAATAAAACCATTGGATTGCCAAGGCTCGGTGGTGCCAGCCAAAGCAGCCACAAAGGAATTAAGGCAAAAAGTCCAAAGTAGCCGATACGGCCCAGCCATAAAAACTGTCTGGTTTTGTCCGCCATTGGCAGCTCGGATGTTTGAAGGTGTTCTGGTTTACCAGCATTCATGAGACGGCTTGCTCCTGATGCAATTGTTGGGCGAAGCGGGCAACGCGCTGGCCTAAAGCCAGGCAAAGTGCCTGTTCGTCTTGATGGAATGGTTTGTCGCCAGTCAGCCCACTGACGTGACTGGGCCCATAGGGAGTGCCCCCTTGTGGGGTGCTGTTCAGTGCCGGCTCACTGTAGGGCAGGCCGCACAGCAGCATGCCATGATGCAGCAAAGGCAGCATCATGCCCAGCAAGGTGGCTTCATTGCCGCCGTGCATGCTGCCGGATGAGGTGAAAACCGCGGCTGGTTTATCAATCAGGCTGCCGCGGATCCAATGCTGACTGGTTTGATCCCAAAAAGCTTTCAAAGGTGCGGCCATCAAACCAAAACGCACCGGGCTGCCAACAATCAGAGCATGACAATTTCGGATATCGTCTTCACTGACCACTGGATGCACAGGTTGTTCGTTTGGGTCCAGGGGCTGGACTGAGCGTAGCCGGGCTTCTGCCCCGGTTTGTTGTACGCCAATGGCAATTTTTTCCGCCAGCCGGGTGACAGAGCCGTGTCTTGAGTAATACAAAATCAGCACCTGCACCGTCATGCGAGCAGTTCCAATACCTTTTCGGGTGGACGGCCTATCACGGCGCGGCTGTCATCAAAGACCACCGGGCGTTCGATCAGTTTAGGCTGTGCCAGCATGGCTTCGAGCAGAGCATCGTCATTAAGTTCTGGGTTGTCGAGCTGCAAGCTTTGGTAAGCCTCTTCTTTGGTGCGCAGTAAATCCCGTGGCGTAATTCCCAGCTTGGTAACCACCGCGGTCAATTCCGCCTTGCTCAATGTGCTTTTTTGGTAATCAATCACCGTCAAATCGGCGTGCTGTTGTTGCAATAAAGCCAGCGCTTGGCGGCTTTTGGAACAACGCGGGTTGTGGAGAATGGTCAGCATAAGGGCTCCAACGAATCAAATGGCGCTATTGTAGAGAAAGTCCGGCCCGGGTGCAAAGCCGGACTTACATCCGGCGCAAACGATCAAACTCGGCTTGGATCTGGCGACGTTTTGCT
>SKGJ01000406.1 GCA_007117525.1 Alkalimonas sp. | reverse complement strand
TACCTGGGGTATGAGCATGTGATGGAGGTCAACACCTACCTGAGTGAACTCAAAGGCTCAGCCAAACAAAAAGAGTCGGTCTTTGGTGTCTTTAAAGCCATTCGCAAGCTGCGCAATTACGGCTTTGGCTACATCAACTTCGCCGAGCCGATTTCACTGAACAGCTATTTATCCGAGCGGGTGCCCGACTGGAAGCGACTGCGTGAATACAGCACAGTCCCTAAACCAGCCTGGCTGGGTGGCGTGGTGGATGAGCTGGCCACAGAAGTGATGGTGCACATCAATCAGTCGGCGGCGTTAAATGCAGTGAATCTGGTGGCTTTGGTGCTGTTGGCGACCCGGCACAAAGCCATGGCCCGCTCGGAGCTGGAACAGCAACTGGCGCTTTATCTTAAGCTGCAGCAACAGCTGCCCTACCATGCCCGCATCAGTTTGCCGGAGCAAAGTGCAGCCGAGCTGGTGGATCACGCCATTGCGATGGAAAAAGTGCAGCAAAGCAGCGATCATTTTGGCCAGATCATCGCGCTGTCCGCCGAACAGGCCATTCTGCTCAGCTACTTCCGCAACAACATCATTCATCTGTTTATGTTGCCCGCCATCCTGGCATCGGCTTTGTTGCGTCAGCGCGATCTGAGTTCGTCCTTGCTAAGCGATACCATCAAACAGCTCTACCCCTTGCTGGCAACCGAACTGTACCTGCACAGCCAACCGGATGCGCTGGCCACAAGTTTGCTGGATTTCATGCAGCAGGCCGGTTTGATTGAAGGGGGCCCCAAGGCACCCAAGCCAGTGCCACAACAAGCACCAGGCTACCGGCAACTGGGCCTGTTGGCCGGCGTGGCAACCGATACCCTGCAGCGCTACGCCATCGTGTTGAATTTATTGCAACAAGGCCGGAGCTGGCAGCGGGCAGCACTGGAGCAGCAAAGTCAGGCGTTGGCCGGGCGCTTGCTGACGCTGCATGGCATTACCGCACCGGAGTATCTGGATAAACAGCTGTTTGCTACCCTGTTGAAGGCACTGCGTCAGCAACAGTTGCTGCGGCTAACCGAGGATGGCAACTTGCAGGCCACCTACCAGCTGGACAACCTGACCAGCACCGTCAATGCCATGCTGCACTCGGACGTACTGCAAAGCATCCAGCGGCTGGTTCAGAGCTGTGCAGCCACTTTGCCGCAGCCATCACCAGCTCTGGAGCAGGAACCCAGCTGAACAAGCCGGGCTATTATTTAGTTGATGCAGTCAGCGGATACTGCCGAATCACCCCTTCCTGCATGGTGGAGGCCACCAGACGTCCGGCGCGGTCAAAGAACTGGCCACGCACCAGGCCCCGACCACCGGATGCACTTGGGCTGTCGACGGCATAGAGCAGCCAGTCGTCAAAACGAAAATCCTGATGAAACCACATCGCATGATCGATGGTGGCCACCTGCATGTTGGGCGCCATAAAGGAGCGGCCATGCGGCTGCAAAGCCGTTGGCAAAAAGTTGAAGTCCGAGGCATAAGCCAGCAGGTATTTGTGCACCCGCAAATCATCCGGCATGGTGCCATTGGCTTTAAACCAGACATAGCGCCTGGGCGCGCTTTTGGTCGGCTCGAAGGGGTTTTGAAAATCGACCGGCCGCATCTCGATAGGCTTTTCACAGATAAACTTGCTGCGCAGTGCCTCGGGGATTTTGTCGGCATGCTGCTGGTAAAAGTCCAGATCCGACACCAGTTCATCCGGCCCCGGCACCTCTGGCATTGCATCCTGGTGCTCAAAGCCCTCCTCTTCGCGCTGAAACGAAGCCGTCATGTAAAAAATGGCTTTGCCAAACTGAATGGCCCGCACCCGACGCGTGCTAAAACTTTTGCCATCGCGAATGTTTTCCACTTCGTAAACAATGGGTTTGCTGGCATCGCCCGGCCGTAAAAAATACGAGTGAAAGGAATGCACCTTGCGATCTTCATCAATGGTTGCTTTGGCCGCCGATAACGCCTGCCCCATCACCTGGCCACCGAACACGGCTTTAAACCCCAGGTCCTGACTTTGCCCGCGGTACAGACCAAGCTCGATGGTTTCCAGCTTTAACAACGACAACAACTTATCCAATACCTGACTCATAGGCCCCTGCTTTTTGCTTTATCAACCGCAACGATGTCGCTAGTATAACAACAAATCAGTCAACAAAAGCAGTGATCCCATGGCCTATTGGCTCTTTAAAACCGAACCGGATGAACTGAGCATCGATGATCTGAAAGCCGAGCCCAGCCGGAGTTTCCTATGGGATGGAGTGCGCAACTATCAGGCACGAAATTTTCTGCGGGACCAGGTGCAACTGGGTGATCAGGTGTTGATTTACCATTCCAGCTGCAAACCACCCGGCATCGCCGGCATTGCGCGCATTAGCCGCACTGCTTACCCCGATCCGAGTCAGTTCGATGCGACCAGTCCCTACTTTGATGCCAAGTCAACTACGGATAATCCGCGCTGGGTAGCCGTAGATGTGCAGTTTGAGCAGAAGTTTGACCAGCTATTAATGCTGGACATGCTTAAAAAATACACTAAACTGGCTAATATGCCATTGGTCAGAAAAGGCAACCGCTTATCGGTAATGCCAGTGACAGACGATGAGTGGCACGCTATTCTCAGCCTGAAAGCATTGTCCCCTCAGGACTGAATCTTTTCGACAAACGAAGGTAGAAGGTGTTTTATGATGCAAGCAGCTCTTGTGGAAAGACGCCAGTCGAACAAGGAAATGCAACAAATCTGGGATGAACTGAATCTGGCACAAAAATTCTCGGTCGCTGAATTACAGCGTTATGGGTACGAGTTGGCCTTTGTTCGCCACTCCACCACCGGCAACCTGGCCATTTTGATGGCAGGCCCCAGAGTCGCCGCCATTGACCAAGACGGCGAAATCGATACCGAGCCGAAAATTATCATTCGGCACTAAGCAAAAAAACAGCAGCTCAGGCTGCTGTTTTTTGTTTCAGGACGCTTTGCATTGCGGCCAAAGCTTCACCCTGACCGCAAAATACCGTTAACGATCTAGCTGTTCGGCAATGTACTGCTGAATTTGCTGCTCCAGCACCTGCAGTGGCACACTGCCATTTTTCAGCACCTGGTGGTGGAAATCGCGCAGATCAAAATCGCTGCCCAAGGCTGCTTCGGCTTCCTGGCGCAAGCGACGAATGGTCAGCTCACCCAGCTTGTACGACAAGGCCTGGCCGGGCCAGCTGATGTAGCGATCGACTTCCGTCACTACATTGTGCATCGATAAAGCGCTATTGCTGGCCAGGAAGTCGATGGCCTCTTGCCGGCTCCAGCCCTTGGCATGCAGGCCGGTATCGACCACCAGCCGCACCGCACGCCACATTTCAAATGACAGACGGCCAAAGTTGTTGTAAGGAATTTGGTAAAAGCCCATTTCCAGCCCTAAGTACTCAGCATACAAGCCCCAACCCTCACCAAAGGCAGAGGTGTAAAAACTGCGGCGGTAATCCGGCAGTTGTTCCATCTCTTGCGACAGCGCAATTTGCAGATGGTGGCCT
>SKGJ01000414.1 GCA_007117525.1 Alkalimonas sp. | reverse complement strand
GTTTGCCGGGGAGGGACAGCATGCACACTAATACGGGCTCAGTTGGCCGCTCCCATTGGTTTGATCGCCTGATGCAAAGCTGCCTGCAGCAAAAGTTGCTGGTGCTGCTGATGGCTGGTCTCTTGCTGGCGGCTGGTGTTGCCTTCGCGCCATTTGGCTGGAAAACCGGCATGCCATTGGAGCCGGTCGCGGTGGATGCGATTCCAAACCTGGGCGAGAACCAGCAAATCGTCTTTACTGATTGGCCAGGCCGCTCGCCGCAGGATGTGGAAGACCAAATCAGTTACCCACTAAGCGTGGCACTGATGGGTGTTCCCGGCGTGAAGGATGTGCGCTCCTTGTCGATGTTTGGTTTTTCCAGCATCGCAGTGATTTTTGATGACAGCGTAGAGTTTTACTGGTCGCGTACCCGTTTGCTGGAAAAGCTGGCCAGTCTGCCACCCGATGCCTTGCCGGATGGGGTGCAGCCCACGTTGGGGCCGGATGCAACCGCACTGGGGCAGGTGTTTCTCTACACCTTAGAAGGGCGGGATCCTGCGGGCAACACCACCGGTGGCTGGGATCTGGATGAACTGCGCAGCGTGCAGGATTGGTACCTCAGAACCGGCCTGCTGGCTGCCGAAGGCATCAGCGAAGTGGCTTCGATTGGCGGCTATCAGCGGGAATATCAGGTGGAGGTGGACCCCGATCTACTGCGCATGCATCGGGTAACGCTGTCGCAAGTGACTTCGGCAGTGATGGCAGCCAATCTGGATGTCAGTGCCGGCAGCCGGGAGCTGAATGGGGTCGAGTACCTGATCCGGGGCGTTGGTTTTGTCAAACAGCTAAGCGATATCGAGCAGGCCCTGGTGCGGTTGGCACCGGACAACACCCCGATCCGGGTTGCCGATGTGGCCCGGGTGCAATTTGGCCCGGCTGAGCGGCGCGGGGCGCTGGATGTCAATGGCGCCGAGGCCGTCGGGGGTGTGGTCACGGTACGCGAGGGCTACAACCCGCGTCAGGCCATAGCCAATGTCAAGCGTCGTCTTGACGAGGTACAGCGCGGCTTACCGGCCAAGGCCGTGGTTGACTGGCAGCAGGTGACTGCAGCTGAAGTCGATGCCTTTGCCCGCGACTGGCAGTTGCCTGCCTGGCAGGGGCGGGATCCGGCCGTGCAAGCCGACTGGCTGGGCTTTTTAAGGGCTCAGCCAGCCGATAGCTGGCCCAGCTGGTTGACCCTAAGCCAACTGACGGTGGTGCCATTTTACGATCGCAGTGAACTGATTGATGAGACCTTGGGCACCTTGCAGGATGCGCTCAGCCAGCAATTGCTGGTGACGGTGGTGGTGGTGCTGGCCTTGCTGCTGCACTTTCGAGCGGCGTTGGCGGTGAGCCTGATGTTGCCGATGGCGGTGCTGCTGAGCTTTATTGCCATGAAGTGGCTGGCGGTCGATGCCAACATCGTCGCGCTGGCGGGCATTGCCATTGCCATTGGTACCATTGTCGATATGGGCATTATTGTCAGTGAAAACCTGCTCAGGCAGCGGCAGCAGCAACCGGATTTAACCGCCATCGCTGCGGTCAGGCGGGCTGGGCACGAAGTCGGTCCGGCCATTTTAACGGCCATCAGCACCACGGTGATTAGCTTTTTACCGGTCTTTAGCATGACCGGTGCCGAGGGCAAGTTGTTCGGGCCTTTGGCTTACACCAAAACCTTTGTGCTGTTATCGGCGGCGTTGCTTGCATTAACAGTGCTGCCGGTCATGCTGGCCTTGTTGTTTCGCTGGCGCAAAGCCGATGCATGGCAGGCCTGGCAGCAGCACCTGCTCAGCAGTGCGCGCTGGTGGCTGCTGGCGGCTTTTGTGCTGCTGGCCATCTGGTTTGGCTCCGGGCTGCTTTGGTTGGCCAGTCTGTTTTATGCTGCGGTGTTGCTCTGGTCCGGTTATCGGGCAAGCATCTGGAAAAAGCTGCAGCCGTTCCCGCTTTGTCAAAGCATGGAGCGAAGGCTGCGTGCTTTTGGCCAGCGCTTTTCGTTACCGGCAGCCCTGGTATGGCGGCTTGGCCATGGTCTGCTGGTGATCCTGGTGCTGCTGGCGGCGGTCACTTTGCTCAGTCAGGTCTGGCTGCCACTCGGGCCTTTGGCCGGTAGCCTGGCCAACTGGGGCTTTGTCACCCTGTTGCTGGCAGGGGTGCTGGGCTTTTTTATGCTGTTTTTGTGGGGCTACCCTGTGCTGCTAGCCGCATTTTTGCGGCTGAAATGGCTATTCTTAGCCTTGCCTGTGCTGGTAATAGGCTTTGGCCTGACGGTCTGGCTGGGCGCCCAGCAGACGCTGGGCTGGTTGCCAGGGCATTGGCAGCACAGCGACCGTTGGGTAGAGCTCACCCATCGATACCCCGGTCTTGGCCGCGAGTTTATGCCGGCGCTGGATGAAGGGGCTTTTTTGCTGATGCCAAGCTTAATGCCGCATGCCTCCATTGGCGAAGCGCTGGCGGTGTTGCAGCAGCAAGATGCCGCCATTGCAGCCATCCCGGAAGTGCGCTCGGTGGTCGGCAAAATTGGCCGGGCCGAAACCGCACTGGATCCGGCTCCTCTTGGCATGATTGAAACGGTGATCCAGTACCACAGCGAGTTCAAAACCGATGCTGCGGGCCGGCGGTTGGCTTTTCGCTATGATAACCGGGCTGGGGACTTCGTGCGTGATGAACAAGGCGAGCTGATTGAAGATCCGCGTGGCCTGCCTTACCGGCAATGGCGGGAGCATATAAAGTCGCCGGATGATATCTGGCAGGAAATCGTGCGGGCCGCCCAGCTGCCGGGCGTGACCTCAGCGCCTAAGTTGCAGCCGATTGAAACCCGTTTGCTGATGCTGCAAACCGGCATGCGGGCGGCGATGGGGGTGAAATTATCGGCACCGGATCTGGCAACACTGGATCAACTGGCCCTTGAGCTGGAGCAATTGCTGCGCCAGGCACCAGGGGTGCAGGCTGCGTCGGTCAGTGCCGAGCGCATTGTGGGGCAGCCTTACCTGGAGATCCACCCAGATCGCGCTGCCATAGCCCGCTACGGTGTCAGCATGCAGCAGGTGCAGCAGGCCATTGCGACGGCCATAGGCGGCATGGAGGCCGGTCGCACGGTGGAAGGGCGTGAACGCTATGGCATCACGGTGCGCTATCAGCGAGAGCGTCGCGACAGTCTGGAGCATCTGGCCGAGGTGCTGATTGATACCGCATCCGGCTATCCGGTGCCTTTAACCCAGCTGGCGGACATTCGCTACCAGCGCGGTCCGCAGATGATCCGTTCGGAAAATACCTTTTTAACCGCTTATGTTACCTTTGGCAGCTTAAGCGGCTGGGCTGAAGTCGATGTGGTGGATGAAGTGGCAGCCTATCTGGATGCGGCTATTGAAAGCGGCGACTGGCAGCTGCCGGCCGGTGCCAGTTACAGCTTTGCCGGCAGCTTCGAGCATCAGCAGCGAGCCAGCCAAACCTTGCAATGGGTGATCCCCTTATCGCTGGTGCTGATTTTTATGCTGCTGTATTTGCAGTTTAAGCGGGT
>SKGJ01000212.1 GCA_007117525.1 Alkalimonas sp. | reverse complement strand
GTTAGCACCGGCCTCGTACATGGGCACGCAAAGGCCGGTAAGAGCTGGGAAGTATAATGCGCGCATGTGTCATTTTCATTAAACTTTTCAGAAAATGCTAATTTTAACCTGGCCCGAGATGTTTTTTGTTAACATTTGGCGGCAATAAAAAAGCCCGGTTTAAAAACCGGGCTTTTGCGCGAAAAGCTTGTTTAGGCGGCATTCACCTTGGTGGTGTCGGTTTGCTCGGACTCCAGCAAGGCTTTGTCGGCAGCCAGGTAGTTGAAATCAAAGTCATCGACGTTGATGGTGCGCAGACGACTGACTTCGGCTTTACGCAGCAACTCGGCTTCTTGCTCTGAAATAATCTTCAGCTCCAGCCCCAGGTCTGCAACCTCGTTCAGGCGGAAGAATGGCAGGCGCTTGTTGGCAGCCTGGCAGACTTTGTCGAACAAGGGCTCGGCAGCCAGCACGTCACGCAGTGCCTGCTCGACCATGCCAATCGGGTTGTTGTCTTTCGCGGCTAGATACAGGTGGTGACCCAAGCGCGAACGCGCTTCGCATGGCGTTTGCATAATGCGGGCAACCTGATGCTCCACTTTGTCGGCAGGGCGACGCAGCGTCCGGCCCCATGGGAATACGACGCGCTTTAACACCACACCAACCAGACGGTTCGGGAAGTTGTCAAAAAGTTCGTCCAGCGCTTGTTGCGCCCGGGCCAGATTGTCTTCACAGGCCCATTGCACCAGCGGCAGATCTTGCGGCTGACGACCTTCATCCTGATAGCGCTTTAACACACTGGAAGTTAGATACAGCATGCTGAGAATGTCACCCAGACGTGCTGAGATCCGCTCGCGGCGTTTTAAATCACCGCCCAGGGTCCCCATGGCAACATCCGACATCAATGCCAGAGCCGCACTAAAGCGATTCATCTGCTTGTAGTACTTTGCGGTGGCGTCGCTGTACGGGGCACTGCTAAAGGCGCCACCGGTCAAGGACAACCAGAAGGTACGGAAGAAATTGCTGATGGCAAAGCCAATGTGACCAAACAGTGCCTTATCAAAGGCGGTCACCGCGGCACGGTTGTCCTCGTTGTAGGCGGCTTGCAGCTCAGCCAGCACGTAAGGATGACAGCGGATGGCGCCCTGGCCGTAGATGATCATGTTGCGGGTCAGGATGTTGGCGCCTTCGACCGTGATGGCAACAGGTGCACCCTGGTAACCACGGGCCAGATAGTTGTCAGGCCCCATGCAGATGCCTTTACCACCATGCACATCCATCGCATCGATCATCGCCAGGCGCATGCGCTCGGTAATGTGGTATTTGGTGATGGCAGAGATAACCGAAGGCTTTTCCCCCAGGTCAATCGAACCCACTGACATGGTGGTGGAAGCACATGCCATGTAAGCATAGCCGCCAATACGGGCCATGGCTTCTTCAACGCCTTCCATTTTACCCACCGGGATCTTGAATTGACGACGGATCCGGGCATAAGCGCCTGTTGCCATCGCCGCGGCCTTGATGCCAGCTGTGCTGTTGGATGGCAGGGTAATGGCGCGACCTACCGACAAGCACTCAACCAGCATACGCCAGCCCTGACCAGCCATTTTGGCGCCGCCAATGATGAAATCCAATGGTACAAAGACATCGCTGCCCTGCGTCGGACCATTTTGGAAAGGTACGTTCAACGGGAAGTGGCGACGGCCAATTTTTACCCCAGGGGTATCGGCTGGGATCAACGCACAGGTGATGCCCAGATCTTCTTTATCCCCCAGCAGTTTGTCCGGATCTTGCAGTTTGAAGGCCAGGCCAAGCACAGTGGCAATAGGGGCCAGTGTAATGTAGCGCTTGTTCCAGGTCAGACGCATGCCCAGTACTTCTTTGCCTTGCCATTGCCCTTTACAGACTACGCCAAAATCAGGAATGGAGCCTGCATCGGAGCCTGCCTCTGGGCTGGTTAGTGCGAAACAGGGCACATCCACACCTTTAGCAAGGCGAGGCAAGTAGTGATTTTTCTGCTCATCCGTGCCGTAGTGTTGCAACAGTTCGCCCGGGCCTAAGGAGTTCGGGACACCGACAATACTGGACAACACCATGCTTTTGCTGGTGAGTTTTTGCAGCACACAGGACTGGGCGTAGGCAGAAAACTCCAGACCACCGTATTGTTTCTTGATGATCATGGCAAAGAAACCATGGTCTTTCAGGTATTGGTAAACCTCGGGTGACAGATCGGCACGCTCATGGGTTATTTCCCAGTCGTCGACCATATCCAGCAAGGTTTCCACCGGGCCATCCAAAAACGCCTGTTCTTCAGGGCTCAAGCGTGGGGTGGGGAAGTTGTGCAACTTTTGCCAGTCCGGGTTGCCACGAAACAGATCGGCTTCCCACCAGGTGGTACCAGCATCGATGGCTTCTTTCTCGGTGCTGGACATCTCCGGCATAATTTTGCGATACAGGCCCAGCAAGGGTTGTGTCAGCAGTTTTTGCCGCACGAAAGCGATGTTTAACGGCAGTGCCAGCACCAGAAAGATAATCCAGCTGACCATGCCGACAGGGCCGACGAAGGTACCAGCGGCCAAGGTTAAGGCTATGGCTGCAGTAAACAAGGTTAAGCTGGCTCGGTAGTAGGCAAGCATGCCAATCACCAGCAGCAATATCAGGCTAAATACAAACCCTTCCATATTCATCTCCTAAGAGGTCTGACCACTATTCATCCAAGAGTATAATCTTCCACAGCAAGTTGCAAGTATTTCTGTCAGGTTGCCATGGTTGGACGTACAAAGTGCTTTACATGCCTTGATACGAATCAGTATAGTCGTTTGGCTCACTGTTGGTGTCCAGTGGCGCCAATCATTGTTCTGGGAGTAGTGAAGACCATGTGCGAGTTGCTGGGGATGTCTGCCAATGTCCCAACGGATATCTGTTTTAGCTTCAAGGGATTAAAAGAGCGCGGAGGCCGGACTGGTCCGCATCGGGATGGTTGGGGTGTTGCCTTTTATGAAGGCAAGGGTGTCTGTACCTTTAAAGATGCGCTGCCCAGTTACGAGTCAGAAATTGCCCGCCTGGTCAGTGATTATCCGATTAAAAGCTGTGCTGTGGTGGCTCATATTCGGCAGGCCAATCGTGGCCGGGTCAGTCTGCAAAATACCCATCCCTTCACCCGCGAGCTTTGGGGTCGCTATTGGACCTATGCCCACAATGGTCAACTGCATGATTACAAGGATTTGCCGGTGGCACGCTTTCAGCCGGTTGGTACTACCGACAGTGAGCGGGCTTTTTGTTACCTGATGAGTGAGCTGGACAAACGCTACCCAACCAAGCCGCGCTCGCGTAAAGCCGCCTTTCGTTTTCTGCAGAAGAAAGCGAAAAGTCTGCAACAATTGGGGGTGTTCAATATGCTGCTGACTGATGGTGAGTATCTGCTGACTTATTGCACCACCAAATTGCACTGGATTACCCGGCGGGCACCTTTTGGTATTGCCCGCTTATCGGATGTGGACGTGGACATCGACTTTGCCAGAGAAACCACACCCAATGATGTGGTGACGGTGATTGCGACCG
>SKGJ01000087.1 GCA_007117525.1 Alkalimonas sp. | reverse complement strand
TTATCTGGCATTCTAACAAAAAGCCCCCTTGCTTTAGTAGCTAAAGTCGATACAATCGGTAGAACAAATAACAATAGAACAAGGATTTAGGTATGAGTGAGCTGTTTTTTCTGGTGCCTGCGGTGATCCTGACCATCGGCCTGGTCATTCTGGTGCGTCGTTATCAGAAATAAGTACGCAGGCCAGCTTCATGGCTTGCTCGGGGTGAATGGCACCCATGCCATGACCAAGATTATGGGCTTCTTGATGTTCTGTATTGCCATCCAATTTATTGTTAATGGCATTACCGACCCCGAGTTATTGCAACTGTTTCGCAGCGGCCTTAGTCAGGACGCATGATGCCATGGCTGGCTGCGGCCCGGCTGACGATCAGTGGGTCCAGCTTGCCAAGGCGCCGAATGTCTTTGTTCGGGTAGTCGAATTGGCTGAGTACATAGCGCATCGCATTTAAGCGAGCACGCTTTTTGCAATCCGACTTTACCACTATCCAGGGAGATTCAGCCGTATCAGTGTGCAAAAACATTGCCTCCTTGGCTTGGGTGTACTGCTCCCATTTATCCAGCGAGGCCCGATCTACCGGACTTAATTTCCACTGCTTCAACGGATGGGACTCCCGCTCGACAAAGCGACGCCGTTGTTCTTCTTTGGTGACAGAAAACCAGAACTTAATCAAATGAATGCCTGAGCGCACCAGGTTGCGCTCAAAATCAGGTGCCTGGCGAATAAACTCGCGGTACTCTTCGTCACTGCAAAAATTCATCACCCGCTCAACACCGGCCCGGTTGTACCAGGAGCGGTCAAACAACACAATTTCACCAGCGGTTGGCAAGTGCTGCACATAGCGCTGAAAGTACCATTGCCCCTTTTCTGCCAACGTCGGTTTATCCAAGGCCACTACCCGTGCACCCCGAGGGTTCAGGTGCTCCATAAAGCGTTTGATGGTACCACCTTTGCCCGCTGCGTCCCGTCCTTCGAACAGAATCACCACCCGGGCACCGGTTTCTTTGACAAAGTGCTGCAGCTTAAGCAGCTCAACTTGCAGGTTGTACTTTTGCTTTTCATAGCTTTTGCGACGTAAGCGGTTTTGGTAGGGGTAGGGGCTTTCTTGCCAATTTGGCTTAAGGGCTTCATCGGAAAGGCTATCCAGCTGAGCCGCTTTAGCAAACTCTTCGCGCAGCAGTACCTTTCGAAGTAGGGCCACATCATCCGGTGAGGCCCCTTCAACAATAGAATGCAGTTGAGCACTCAGGGTTTCTAAGGAGTGCTCATTATCCAGAGCATCACTTCGCTCTGAAATATCACGCAATACCACCTCCAGAGAAGCTTGTGCGCCACTGACTTTTTCTTTACTGCTTTCCTCTGCAATGGCTGCTGGAGACAGATCGGGCAGGGTATCGCCGGAGCTTACTTTTTGTCGCTCATTTTTTGTTGATTGCTTGCTAGACAGATTAGGCACAACAGACTCCTTCATTTATCTGACTAAATTATAGAGCAATCCGCTAAATGGTTATTGATCAAGGTCAGAGTTATGCATTAGGCTATACTGATGCTTAGGCTTTGCGTTGCAATTGGATGGATTGTGCTGAGTACTGGACGCGTTCTTACTGCACTTGCTTTTTTACTGCTACCTACAGGGAGTGTGGCCGCCAATGCAACTTTGATTTGGTGCTTAGGCCATATACCAAACCGGGTGCAATACGAGTCCGACAAAGCACCCAGCGGGCCTGAAGTTGATTTAATGAAAGACTTTGCCGCCCGGGTTGGCATGACGCTGGAGTACACAGTGCCAACACCCATTCCTCGTTGTTTGCAGCAGCTACAGCGCGGCCAGGTCGATATTGTAGCAGGCTTGCTATTTACTGCTGAGCGCAATGAGTTGTTTTATTTGCTGCCTTACGATGCAGCAAGACCAGAGAGTTGGTTTATCCATAAAGACAACCCGATTGAACAAAATGACAATCTGCGTCTTACCTTTGTGGATGGCCGCATCTATTCTGCCAATCTGCAGGAGCGCTATGCAGCTGCCGGCTATCAGCTGCTAAACGCAGACAACCTGGATGATGCTCTGGCGATGCTGCTGTTTCAGGAAACTGATGTGCTGGTAGGCCCGGAGCACATAACTTTAGGCAGAATTGCCAGCAATCCACGCTTTCAACACACCCTGATCCTTGCGCCGCAAGACTACCAACCCAACTTTGAAGCCCACATCGCCATTTCACGCACTGGGCGCTACGCCGGGCAAAAAGAGCGGTTTAAACAAGTACTGGAACAAATGCGCGCCGAGGGCCGGCATCGGTTGTATGAGTAAGCTGGTTAATTTATCGCTAGCGACAATGGTGACAGCATACCTTTTTGTTGCCAGGTTTATTGGTTTAGATTTTCAGAAATACAAAACCATTTATTTCTGTTGGCAGATGCTTGAAACTCAAGATTTGGTTGCTAATCCTGATTTTGATAAAAAAAACCCGGTTTGTTTATACACCTAATTACCTTGAATAAAGACCATCAACATTAAATAGCAGGTAAGGGATGACATAACGACATGCACAACACCATATTTAACATAATATACATTATGGGATATTGCATTTATGTCTATCTCAGACAATTCCTTAGCCTATTTGGCTGCTTCTGAACTCATTGAGCCAAATCACGCTTTGCTTCGTATTGATCATAAATCGATTGGGATTTAAGTTAAAACGACAACGAGGCCTTGCTATGGCAACCTTGCTTCGAATCTGTTGTTTATGCACTTCATTGCTGTGCTTTGTCGCCCATGCAAACAGAGTTTCTATGCCCGAACATCAAAACATGCCTGGCACTGTTCAACTGAGCTTTGCCAAAGATTTTCAGCACGTCCAGCTGGTGCACGATACTGTGATGGGCGGACGTTCCAGCGGCGCTGTTCAGCCATTGGACGATGCTGCTGGACTGCGTTTCAGTGGCCAGCTGTCGCTAGCTAATAATGGTGGCTTTGCTTCGGTGCGCTTTAATTTAGCGGAGCCTTTAGCACCGCTGAATTATCAACGTATTTTGCTGCAATTGGTAGCCGATGGTCGTCGCTATCAATTGCGGTTAAAAACGCCTTTTATCCCCACTGGGGTCGCTTACGTCGCTGAATTTGATAGTCAGCAATCCAATCGTCATTACGAATTTCGCCCGGCAGATTTTGAAGGACGCTTTCGCGGACGACCTGTGCGAGGCTTACCGCCTCTGCGTTTTGCCGATATTTACCAGCTCAGCATTATGCTGGCTGACAGAACCAGCGGTGATTTTGAGATCCTGTTGTACAGCATTGAGTTCTCAGCCCTGCAATCCATCTAGGATTCAAGAGTTGCCAGGCTTGATACCAACTTGCTTGACCTTGCCGTCTTCCGTCATTTGACGCACTGTTAAGATCAGTGAATCCAGCTTGACCTGATCGCCAACCACAACCCGGCGATGGAAACGCTCGGTGATGTAATCCGCCAATGTGATGCGGCTTTCGTGCTCAGGCAAACTAATGCTGTAAAACGCATCCAACTCATCCAGTGTAATATCGCCGTTCAGGAC
>SKGJ01000424.1 GCA_007117525.1 Alkalimonas sp. | reverse complement strand
GCCCGTAACCGCTCTGCCTCCATCCGTATTCCGATGGTGCCAAGTGCCAAAGCGCGTCGTATTGAGTGTCGCTTCCCGGATCCGGCTGCCAACCCTTACCTGGCTTTCGTGGCACAGTTAATGGCAGGCCTCGATGGTATCCAGAACAAGATCCATCCTGGCGATGCAATGGATAAAGACTTGTACGACTTGCCAGCGGAAGAAGCGGCCAACATTCCGCAAGTGGCCACCTCGCTGGATCAGGCTTTGGATGCCCTGGATGCCTCACGTGAAATTTTTACCAAAGGCGGCGTGATGTCGGACGATATGATCGATGCCTACATTGCCATCAAACGTGAAGAAGCACGTCGGGTCAACATTGCGATTCACCCGCTGGAGTTTGAACTTTACTACAGCGTCTAAACCGCTTTGCTGAAGTCCCCAGTCCAACAAGCCCGCCACTGGCGGGCTTGTTTCATTCATGAGAGCTTTGCCTTTGATTTCAAAGACCTCTGGTCAAATCCAACAAAGCCACGTAAAGTGGACTATAATTAGTCAGTTGAGCAACAAGGTTCAAACCGGTGATGACACGACTTCTTTGCATGGTAATTTTCTGCTTACTGTGTCTTCCAGCCCCGTTGGATGCCAGTGGTAAAGTCTATGTGTGGCGCGATGCGAATGGGGTGCTGGTGTTTTCAGACAGCCCTAAGCCTGGCTCTGAAGAAGTGAACCTGACCACCAAAATTAACCTGATGGAAGCCCCAGACCCCTTCCAACCCAGACAGCAAGAAGAACACATACCCTTTAGTATTGAAATCACCTCGCCAGAGCAAGAAGCCACCATTCGAGACAATACCGGTACTGTCCATGTCCGTGGACGGGTGCAACCACGCTTTGTCCGTGGTTTTCAAATAGCTCTGAAAGTGAATGGAGACATATACGGCGAGCCTCAAACCAGCACCACTTTTATCCTGCGCGATCATGATCGCGGTGAGCACCAACTGCAACTGCTGTTGCTTGATCAAAGCGGCAAGCAACTTGCAGAGAGTGATATCATCACCTTCTATTTGCACAGAAGAACGGTGATACCCCCAAGATAGGGCATTTGTGGTGCATCCTGTGGTTTTTTAACCTACACTGGCATCGCAAATGCACCATGATGGTGCGAGAGGGCGAGGCCGTGACCGAATCAGGACAGCAAACAGCGCAAACCATGGCGTTTGAACCACAGCAATTGAGTGATCTGCTAAACACAGCCGTGTTGGTGCTGAATCAAGAACTGCAACTTTGCTTTTTTAACGCTGCCTGCAGCCAGGTGTTGGCCATCAGTGAAAAACGTTTAAGCGGCCAACGCTTTCCCGAACTGTTCCAATACTGCGAACTGGGCAAGGAGCCGCTGTTACGTGCACTGCAGCAACAAACCAGTTTTGCCATCAGCGATGTTCAGACCATTTTGCACGACGGTCACCCAACCCTGCTGGATCTTTACCTAACCCCTTTTGAGCATCAGGAGCACTGGTATTTGCTGCTGGAAATCCGGCAAATAGAGCGCCAGCGTAAAATCAGCCAGGAAAATGTTCAGCAGCACCAACACCATGCCGCCCGCGAGCTGGTGCGCAATTTAGCGCATGAGATTAAAAACCCTTTGGGCGGCTTGCGCGGTGCCGCCCAGTTGCTGGAGTCTTCTTTATCGGATGAGCAAAAAGAATACACCCAGCTGATCATTGCTCAGGCCGACCGCTTGCGTAAATTGGTCGACCGCTTACTGGGCCCTTACCGTCCCCCTCAGCAACAATACGCCAATCTGCATCAGGTGATTGAGCGAGTCTATCAGCTGGCACAATTGGATAACCCGGCAGCCATTCACTTTCAACGCGACTACGACCCCAGCATTCCGGTTTTTCGCTTTGATCCCGAGTTGATAGAGCAGGCCTTGCTCAACATCGTTCGCAACGCACAGCAAGCACTGGAGCAAGGCGGTCAAATTTTGCTGCAAAGCCGGATTTTGTACCAGCATACCTTGCATGGCCAGCGCCATAAGTTGGTCGCCGCCATCAAGGTGATTGACGATGGCCCAGGCATCCCGACCGACATCCGCGATACCCTGTTTTACCCCATGGTCAGCGGCAAAGTCGGTGGCAGCGGTTTGGGCCTGACCATCGCCCAAACCCTGTCGCACCAACATGGTGGCTGGATCGATTGCGACAGCTGGCCAGGCCATACCGAATTTACTTTGTACCTTCCCATCAGTGACACTGAGGAACCGCTATGAACCAGGATGTATGGATCATTGACGACGATAACTCCATTCGTTGGATATTGGAAAAGGCCTTGCAACGGGCCGAGATCCCTTGCGAAAGCTTTGCCAGTGCCGACCTGATGCTGCAACGGCTGGACTATCACCAGCCCGCTGTGGTGCTCTCCGATATTCGCATGCCAGGCACCGATGGCATGGCCTTGCTGCAACGTTTGCAACAACTGGCTCCCGAGCTACCGGTGATCATCATGACTGCGCATTCGGATCTCGACAGTGCAGTCAATGCTTTCAAACAAGGCGCTTTTGAATACCTGCCCAAGCCATTTGATATGGATGAAGCTGTCGCCCTGGTCAGCCGCGCACTGGAGCACAACAAAGCAAGTCAACGCAAAACCAGAGTGACACAAGCCAAGTTATCGCCCGAGATTATTGGCGAGGCGCCCGCCATGCAGGAAGTCTTCCGGGCCATTGGCCGGCTTAGTCGCTCCAGCATCAGTGTGCTGATCAATGGTCAATCCGGTACCGGTAAGGAACTGGTAGCCCAGGCACTGCACAAACACAGTCCGCGCAGTGAGCAGCCTTTTATTGCGCTGAATATGGCCGCTATCCCAAAAGATTTGATTGAGTCCGAGCTGTTTGGCCATGAAAAAGGGGCTTTTACCGGCGCTGCCAATGTGCGCAAAGGCCGCTTTGAGCAAGCCGATGGCGGCACCTTATTTTTGGATGAAATCGGCGACATGCCGCTGGATGTGCAAACCCGACTGCTGCGGGTGCTGGCCGATGGCCAGTTTTACCGGGTCGGAGGCCATCAGGCCATCAGTGTCGATGTGCGTATTATTGCCGCCACCCACCAAAACCTGGAACAGCTGGTGGCCAAACATCAATTCCGGGAGGACTTGTTTCACCGCCTCAATGTAATTCGGGTGCACATTCCACGCTTGAAAGAACGGCGCGAAGACATTCCCGCACTGGCCCGGCACTTTTTGCAGCAAGCGGCCAAGGAGTTGAATGTCGAGGCCAAGCAACTCAGCACCGAAGCAGAAAAGTACCTGCAACAGCTGGATTGGCCCGGCAATGTGCGCCAGCTGGAAAACACCTGCCGCTGGCTGACGGTGATGGCCAGTGGCAAGCAGGTGCTGATTGCCGACTTACCACCCGAGTTAAGTACGGAGCCGACGGAGCCACCCGCCCTTGGCGACGCGGAGCAAAACAACAGCACAGGCCGTTGGCAAGACAACTTTCGTCACTGGATGCAGCAGCAGTTGCAACAAGGCCGAATGGATATCCTGAACGATGCCAGCCAGCAACTGGAAAGCATCGCT
>SKGJ01000262.1 GCA_007117525.1 Alkalimonas sp. | reverse complement strand
TCCGGCTCAATATGGATATGCACCGGTTCGTTCATTTGCTCAAACGCCAGCTCCTGCACCTTGTACGACAAGGTCGCCGAGAACAACAAGCTGAGCCGTTCATTGGCCGGAGGCATCTGCCGGAATAAAAAGCGGATGTCTTTGATAAAGCCGAGATCAAACATGCGATCGGCTTCGTCCAGCACCACCACCTGAATTTGGTCCAGCTGAAACAGGCCTTGTTTCTGGTAATCAATCAAGCGGCCGGTGGTGCCAATTAAAATATCGACCCCTTGTTCCAGCAATTGCCGTTGTGAATCGTAACCTTCGCCCCCATAGATCAGGCCAAGGCGAAAACCGGCACTTTTTGCCAGTGCCACCGCATCCTGATGGATCTGAACCGCCAGTTCACGCGTAGGAGCCATAATGATGGCGCGTGGTTGGCCTGAACCCCTGGGTTCATTGTTCAGCAGGTAGTGAAAGGTGGCGGTTAAAAAGGCCAGCGTTTTGCCAGTACCTGTTTGCGCCTGACCGGCAATGTCTTTGCCTTGCAATGCCAAAGGCAGACACTGCGCCTGGATTGGAGTACAATAACTGAAGCCCTGACTGTTCAGTGCATCCAGTATCTGGGGTGCCAATGCGAAATCGGCGAACTTCTGTGATGTTAAGTGTGTTTTATTCATACCAGCCTAGCATAACGGTTCCCCTTGCATTAGGAAACAGCCACGTTTAAATTGATGACATTTTTTGCAGTCGATCTGCCCAGTTTACTAACGGAGACAATCAATGAGTGACCTGATTTTACATGTTTCAGACGATAGTTTTGAAACCGATGTCCTGAATGCTGAACAACCTGTATTGGTCGATTTCTGGGCTGAATGGTGTGGCCCTTGTAAAATGATCGCGCCCATTCTGGACGATGTGGCAGGTGAATATCAAGGAAAAGTCACCATTGCCAAGCTGAATATTGACCAAAACCCGAATACCTCGCCTAAATACGGCATTCGTGGCATTCCAACCTTGCTGTTGTTCAAAAATGGCCAGGTTGCTGCGACCAAGGTAGGCGCTTTGTCCAAGACCCAGTTAAAAGAGTTTCTGGACAGCAACATCTAATCACCGCTTGTAGGCATGGCTGTTTTTTTATCGCCGCCATGCTGCTGACTTTTTATGCAGTTTTTTGCCGATAACATATAGACGGCTGTGCCATCACCTGCTATTGTTATCGGCAGTACAACACCCATGACCACGCTTGTCTGTCGAGTAAACCAACTCCAAACCTTTTCAAACCCGCTGATAAGCTAATAACATCTATTTCGATCAACTAGAACCCACACTATGCATTTAACCGAATTAAAACGTAAGCCAATCAATGAACTGGTGGAATTAGCCGAGTCCATGGGCTTAGACAGCATGGCTCGCTTACGCAAGCAGGACATTATTTTCGCCATTTTGAAATCCCACGCCAAAAAAGGCGAGGAGATTTATGGCGGTGGCGTACTGGAAATTCTGCAAGATGGCTTCGGCTTTCTGCGCTCTGGCGACAGCTCCTACCTGGCAGGGCCTGATGATATTTATGTCTCACCCAGCCAAATCCGACGCTTTAACCTGCGCACCGGCGATACCATCGACGGCCTGATCCGGCCACCGAAAGAAGGCGAGCGTTACTTTGCCTTGCTGAAAGTCAGCGAGGTCAACTTCGGCAAGCCCGAGCATGCCCGCAACAAGATTCTGTTTGAAAACTTAACGCCTTTGCATGCCAATGACCGCTTGCGAATGGAGCGTGGCAACGGCAGTACCGAAGACATCACCGCCCGGGTGCTGGATTTGGCCTCCCCGATTGGCCGCGGCCAACGTGGCCTAATCGTGGCACCGCCGAAAGCCGGTAAAACCTTGTTGCTGCAAAACATCGCCCAGTCCATCGCCGCCAACCACCCGGAATGCGTGCTGATGGTACTGCTGATTGACGAGCGGCCGGAAGAAGTCACCGAGATGCAGCGTCTGGTGAAAGGCGAAGTCATTGCCTCCACCTTTGACGAGCCAGCCAGCCGTCACGTGCAAGTGGCTGAAATGGTGATTGAAAAAGCCAAGCGGCTGGTCGAGCACAAAAAAGATGTCATTATCCTGCTCGATTCCATTACCCGTTTGGCCCGTGCCTACAACACCGTGATCCCAAGCTCCGGCAAGGTATTAACCGGTGGTGTCGATGCCAATGCGCTGCACAAGCCGAAGCGCTTCTTTGGTGCCGCCCGGAATGTGGAAGAAGGTGGCAGCTTAACCATCATCGCCACGGCCCTAGTCGATACCGGCTCGAAGATGGACGAAGTCATCTACGAAGAATTTAAAGGCACCGGTAACCTGGAGCTGCACCTGGCACGCAAAATTGCCGAAAAACGCATCTTCCCGGCCATCGACTTCAACCGCTCCGGTACCCGCCGCGAAGAATTGATGGTGTCGCAAGAAGAACTGCAGAAGATGTGGATTTTACGCAAAATCCTCAATCCGATGGATGAATCCGATGCGATGGAATTCCTGATCGATAAGCTTGGCATGACCAAGACCAACGATGAGTTCTTCGAATCGATGAAGCGCCAGCGCAGCTAACAAGCGAAGCGTCAAGGTGAAAAGCCAGCCTCATCGGGCTGGCTTTTTTGTTGCTGATTCAGGCTAGCCGTTGATGCACCAGCGGGAATGATGCTGCGGCATCAGTACAAAGTGCACAAGCAGCCAGCACTTCCTGCACCGCCTGCTCGGCAGCCGCATCCGAGCTGGCATGGACTTTCAGTAAAGGTTGCCCTTGCTCCAGCCAGCTGCCCGCCGGGCATATCGCACTCAATCCTACGGCTGGGTTGATCTGCTGATCGGGATGGGCCCTGCCACCGCCGAGCCGTACCACCGCCATCCCCAGTGCTACGGTATCCTGCACCTGCAAGTATCCGCTGACCGGCGCTGGCACCTCCAGCTCGACAGGGGCTTTGGCCAGATAGCGCTCTGGCCGCTCCAGCAAATCAGCCGGGCCTCCCAGAGCCGCCACCATGCGGGCGAAGTACTCCGCTGCTTTGCCGCTGCTCAGGCTCTGCTCCAGCGCTCGGATGGCACTGGCCTCATCCGGCTGCAAACCGGACAGCACCAGCATATCGGCGCCCAATGCCAGCGTTAGTTGGTGCAACCGGGGCTCACGCACCTTGCCGGTTAAGTAGTCCAGCGTTTCCAGCACCTCCAGCGCATTGCCGGCTGTCGTGCCCAGAATTTGATTCATGTCGCTGATCAGAGCCCGGGTGGCCACACCGGCACCGCAGGCGGTATCGACAATGCTGCGCGCCAGAGCTTCAGCATCACTGGCAGTGGCCATGATGGCGCCATTGCCCACTTTGACATCCATCACCAGAGCGTCCAAACCTTCGGACAGTTTTTTCGACAAAATGGACGCGGTGATAAGCGGAATGGACTCGACAGTCGCCGTCACATCACGGATGCCATACAAGCGCCGGTCGGCCGGTGCCAGCTCATCGGTCTGACCGACAATCAGGCAGCCCAGCTCTGGCAACAACTGACGGATACGGCTAAGCGACTGATTGCAGCTGT
>SKGJ01000014.1 GCA_007117525.1 Alkalimonas sp. | reverse complement strand
TACCAGCTCCGTTGTGTCGATATTGCCGCTCACCTGATTGAGGTTGAGCTGCAAGTTCGTCCCCGTCAGGATGCCCCCTTGCAGTTGCAATTGCCCGCTTGGATCCCAGGCAGTTACATGATCCGTGACTTTGCCCGCAACATCGTCTGGCTGAGCGCTTGTGACGCACAGGGCGCACTGAGCCCGGTAAAAACCGACAAACAAAGCTGGCAGCTTGCCCACCGCGGTGAACCGGTGACGGTGCGTTACCAGATTTATGCTTTTGATCGCTCTGTGCGGGCGGCCTATCTGGACGATGAAGTTGCCATTCTAAACCCGGCCTGCCTCTGCCTTTCGATCGCAGGTTTTGAGTCCTAGCCACACCAGTTGGAGGTACTAAAGCCTACCGAGGCCTGGGCCAAAGACTGGCGGTTGGCTACACCCTTGCCGGCCATAGCCGGCACCACTGAGCTTGGCTTTGGCTGCTACCTGGCGGCTGATTACCAACAGCTGATTGACAGCCCCTTGCTGGCCGGGCATTTTGAAGTCAGCCGATTTGACATCGATGGCGTGCCCCACTACCTGGTAGTCAGCGGCCGAAACTGTTTTGACATGGCGCGTTTTAGTGCCGATCTGGCGCGGATTTGCCAGCAACAAAAGGCCCTTTTCGGTGCCCTGCCCGACGACTTGTCGGCTTATTGGTTCCTAACCTGGGTGACCGACAGCGGCTTTGGGGGGCTGGAGCACCGCGATTCAACGCTGCTGCTTTGCAGCCGCTTTGACCTGCCCGCGAACAACCAGCCGGCGCTCAGCGAGGGCTATCAGACCTTGCTCAGCCTGTGCAGCCATGAGTACCTGCATACCTGGTGGGTCAAGCGGTTAAAGCCTGCCGAATTTCACCCCTACCGCCTGGCGCAGGAACAATACAGCCGCCAACTTTGGATTTATGAGGGCTTTACCTCCTACCTGGATGATTTAGCGCTGTACAGCAGCGGCCTGCAAAACGAGGCGGATTACCTGCGCGCTTTGGAAAAAACCATCAGCAGGGTTACGCGTAACCCAAGCAATGCCGTGCAATCGTTAGAAGACAGCAGCTTTGATGCCTGGACCAAGTTCTACAAGCAGGATGAGAATGCCGTCAATGCCGTGGCCAGCTATTATGCCAAAGGCGCTCTGGTTGCTCTGTGCCTGGATGCGGCTCTAAGCCAACAGCAGCGCAGCCTGCCCGAGTTGATGCGACAACTTTGGACGCAGCACCTTGATGGTGGCACCCCGGATGGCGCCATTCAGGCCATCTTACAGAATTGGCAACTGCCTGAACTGGCCGCCAGATTGACGGCCTGGGTACAACAGCCGGAAATTCTGCCGCTGGCGGAGCTGCTGCCTGCGCTTGGGCTTTCACTGAGCTTTCGCCAGCCGCAAGGGCAGGATGATCTCAATGGGCCGGCAAAAGAAACCGAAGAAGGCAGCCCGCAGCAATCTGCCTGGTTGGGAGCCCTGTCCCAGGGCAACGAGCTCTGCCTGAAGCTGACCGCCGTCTATCATGGCGGTCCGGCGCATCAGGCAGGCTTGATGGTGGGTGATGAGGTGTTGGCGCTGGCGGGCTACCGTCTGAACCAGAGCAGTCAGGCCGAGCTGTTGAAACGCTTACCTAAACAACAGCCGATTGAGGTGCAGCTCTTCCGGCGCGATCGGCTGTTGTCGTCCAACATGGTGCTGACCGAGCCACCGGCCACCGTGGCGCAGCTTACCGTAACGGATGCTCAGCTGCTGTCACAGTGGTGGGCCAAGGCTGCCAGCGAACCGCAAGTTTAACGATTGGGATCCTGCAACGGCGGTGCGGGCTCGGGCATCAGCAATGCCGGGTCCAGCCGCTCCTGAAACCAGTTGATACGCCAGTCCAGATGCGGGCCTGTTACCCGGCCGGTAGCGCCCATATCGGCGACCAGCTGCCCTTGCTCGACTTTGTCACCAACCTCGACCCGAAAGGCATCGAGATGCATCAAGGTACTGCTGACGCCATAGCCATGATCAATAATCAGCGTCAGACCCGAGTAATAAAGATCGCTGGCCAGAGTCACCACACCACTTAAAGGTGCATAAACCGGACTGCCAACCGGGCCGGCAATATCCAGCCCAAGATGCGGATTGCGTGGCTGACCATTGAAAATGCGCTGGGAACCGTAGACACCGGTAATGCGGCCGTATGCCGGCCACTTCGGTTGTTCAAAGGCATAAGTCAGCTCAGAGCGCTGCTGGCGTGCCGCTGCAACCGCTTGACTGTCAGCCCGGATCCTGGCCAGTACTTCCGGCGGCGGACTGACAAAGCGTTGCTCAACCCCTTCGATACGCTGAATATCGTAGTCCCTGGCACTGAATTGCAAAGGCAACCGCAACGACTGCCCCTGGTACTCAACCCGCAGCTCGTGTTCAAGCGCAGCGTCACGACCAATGCCAAATACCAGTTGCCCGGTCGGACTGACCTCCAGCGGCTGCTGGTTGAACCAAACCTGGCTGCCGGCCGGAACCTGTGCCCGGATCAAGCTGCCCTGGGTCAGGCTGCCTTGCAGTTGGATCTGTTCCGGGCTGAGTTCGGCCAGAGCCCAGCCACTGAGCCACAAACTAGCGCTCAGCGATAGCGCCTTTACCCACCCCTTCATAAGCCTCCACCCGATACTGATGTGAATTGTCGATCTGCTGCAATTGTCCGGCAATAAAGTCGGCTAGGCACTCTACCGTAGTGTCGCAAGGCACGACTTCGCAGTGACTGGCTGGGAGACAAAGCTCAAACTGGCCCTGACCGGATTGATAACGTGAACAGAGATCGTCCTTAGCTGGTGTAAGCCACTGCAAGTCTGCAGCGCTGCATTGATCCTCGGCCGTCAGCAAGTAAATGTCCTGCCAACGATCGGCCCAGTATTTGTTTAACCGCGGCGATAACATGCCATCCTGATAAATGCGGATCAAAGAGCGGTGACCATGGGCGATTCGCTGGCAGTTGCCATCGTGCTTTTTCAGTCCATGACTGTATTGGTAGCTGAAGCCCTGACTTTGTTCATGCCGTAACGTCAGCCGGATCTGCTGCACACTGTCGGGCAACAAGCCAGCCAGTTGCTGCAAAATAAAGTCTTCAATGGCGCTGTGGTCGACCTGCTCGGCATCAAGCAGCGCAAAGGCTTGTTGCGGACCGGTCACCTGGATGCTGCCACGGGCACTGTCAAAACGCACCACCAGCTGCTCAGATTGCTGTTCAAGCCTGGTCGCAGCCGACTGCACCGGAATGGCCAGCGCATGATCCAGGCTGCTGTCGATGGCTTTTTTGATGATTTTCTTCACCAGACCAAAGTCCAGCACCATCGAGGCCTGATCCAGGCCGCCTTCCAGCTCCACATCGACAATCAGGCTTTCACCCAACACGCCGCGTTGCGGACACAGGTAGGAAAAATCAATGACCGTCAGATCACGTACAAATAAAATCATAACCACTCGCAGTCGTTAAAAGAGCCCCATTATACGGTACAGGCCCGGGCCATGGCTACCGATCATGCTCGTTCAGCCAGCGGTTCAACAGGCCAATCTGACC
>SKGJ01000195.1 GCA_007117525.1 Alkalimonas sp. | reverse complement strand
TAACCGATGAACGCACCCGCCGTCAGGTCAACAACCTGCGCCATGCCACCAACAGCGAACTGCTGTGCGAGGCGTTTTTGCATGCCTTTACCGGCCAGCCCTTGCCCAGCGACGAGGACTTGCGCAAAGACAGCCCACATCAGATCCCACAAGAAGTGCGCGATATCCTGACCAGCATGGGCAAACCCATCCCGGAAATCATCGAAGCCGAAAACGCTGAAGATTAATCCGAGCCCCAGCTAAAAAAACCGCAGCCCTGAGCTGCGGTTTTTTATTGCAAGCTTGTAGCAGGTTAAATCCGAGCGACACCGGAGGCGATAGCAGCGTCGGATACGGCTTTGGAAACCCGCTCCAGCAGCCGTGGGTCCATCGGCTTGGGAATAATGTACTTCGGGCCAAATTCCAGCGCGGCCACATCGGCGGCTTTTAGTACCGCCTCTGGCACCGGCTCTTTGGCAATGCTGCGAATTGCTTCTACTGCGGCGATTTTCATTTCATCGTTGATTTCTCTGGCACGCACATCCAAAGCACCACGGAAAATGAACGGGAAGCAAAGCACGTTGTTCACCTGATTTGGGTAATCCGAACGGCCGGTGGCCATAATAATATCGCTGCGGGTAGCGTGAGCCAGTTCCGGCTTGATCTCCGGGTCCGGGTTGGAGCAGGCGAAAATAACCGGCTTGTCGGCCATCAGCTTCAGGGCTTCCGGTGGCAATACATCCGGCCCGGAGACACCGACAAAGACATCGGCACCTTCCAGCGCATCTTCCAGCGTGCGCTTGTCGGTGTTGTTGGCAAACAGCTTTTTGTACTCGTTCAGATCGTCGCGGCGGGTGTGGATCACGCCTTTGGTATCCAGCATGTAAATGTATTCACGCTTGGCACCGCACTTAATCAGCAACTCCATGCAGGCAATGGCGGCAGCACCTGCCCCCATGCAAACAATGGTGGCTTTGCTGATGTCTTTGCCCTGAATTTCCAGTGCATTCAGCATGCCCGCCGCCGTGACAATGGCAGTGCCGTGCTGATCGTCGTGAAACACCGGGATGTTGCAGCGCTTGATCAGCTCTTTTTCAATCTCAAAGCACTCGGGCGCTTTGATGTCTTCAAGATTGATGCCGCCAAAGGTATCGGCGATGTTGGCCACAGTATTGATAAACTCTTCGGTTGTGCGATGGCTGACCTCGATGTCGATCGAATCCAGGTTGGCAAAGCGTTTAAACAGCAGCGCCTTGCCTTCCATCACCGGCTTGGACGCCATCGGCCCCAAATTGCCAAGGCCCAGAATGGCAGAGCCATTGGAAATCACCGCCACCAGGTTGCCTTTGGCGGTGTACTTGTACACATCGTTGGGATCTTCGGCAATGCAGCGCACCGGCTCGGCCACACCCGGGCTGTAGGCCAGAGCCAAATCGCGGACCGTTTCGGCCGGCTTGCTGATTTCAATGCTGATTTTGCCGGGTTTGGGTTCGGCATGGTATTTCAGAGCTTGCGCTTTAAAATCGGACATCGTCGTTTCCTGAATGGGTTGTAGGGTGCATTCGGGTGATGGATTCAGTTCATCACAGGCGGGCTTTGTACAGGGCTGCTATTTTATCCGCGGACGTTGCGGAAAAGAATCGTTGTTCGTCACCTCGTACCAGTCACTGCTGCCATCCAAAGATTAGTGCATTTACTCTGGATGTAAAGCCGTCTGGAATGATTTATAGCAAGTTTTTCCGCCAACGCCAAGCGCCCGGCCGGATAGCGGCTGCTGACGGTGCTAAAGGATGCAGTCAGAATGGATGCTCATGCAGCGCAGCACCCGGCGAGCCTTAGTGGCCCGGCCAAAGGCAGGGTGCGACTGCATAAAATTTTTTTTACTCAGATTCCGACGCATCAACACGAAAAAACCGGATCGACAGCGGGTAATTGGCAATCACCCCCTCTTTGGCTTTGATGGCCCCCAACACCGTGAAGGCAATGGAACAGATAACCAACGCCAACAACATCGGAAAACCAATGATAATGACGGTTAGCAGCAGCGCAATAAAGCCGTACAACACCACGCTTAATATCCAGTTAAAAATCACCTTGCCGTGCCGGTCGATGGTGCTGTCTTCATTGCGCGCCAACCACATCACCAAAGGCACCACCCAGCCCAACAGCGGCAAAATAAAGACGCACAGCTGGGCCAGATGCATCAGCATGCTGTAGTGATTGGTTTGCATCACAAACTCTGTCAGCCCATGACTGGGTTGATCAAGGATTTTCTGCTTTTGCTCGGCGTATTCTTGCTCGGTGAGAATGCCCTTTTCCCGCAGTTCGTTCAATTTTTCCAGTCGCTGTAAGTCCATTCGTCACCTGCTTTATTGCTGCGATTTACGGATAATGTAGCCAAGATAACGCCAAACAGCAACGTGCAGTTAACGCTCCCAGTAGGCTTCTTCCAGGCTGTCTTCGCGCTCTGGCAGCCCCTTGCTGAGGCGAGAGCCATACTGCACCAGGATTTCATAGCTGACCCGGTTGGCGTATTTGCATATTTGGGCAAAAGAGGAATACGCTAAATAAGGGTACTCGTGTTTGCTGGATTTGGGTTGCAACTGCCGGTGGTGGTGGTTGGCCGCCATATCGTGCAGCAAAGCCGCCAGGGCGCCATCACCGGCCCCGTTGGTGTTGGCTATCCGCTCGGGCCCACCCAGATAGGGATCGATGTGAGAATAGACTTTCAGTGGCTGCTGGCAATCGCGTTTGAGCATTGGCCGGCTGAATTCAAAACGGTTAAAGTCGGCCAGGCTGCCGGATTTGATCGGATGGCTGGTTTCACGTTTTAGCGCCTCGTCGGTGTAACCGCATAAGTACAGACCCTTGGCACCGGCGGTAATCAATACCATATCGACCCACTGCAAAATCTGCTCGGCTGCCAGCAGCGGATCGGCAAAGCCGGTTAACGCTTCGGCTTCCTGCTCATTCATCGCCAGAATTTGCACATGCTGCATAGCCGTCTGCTGAATGCTGTCGCGCAACGCCTCGACCAGATGACGGGTTCCTAAGCTCATTACCACCGGAACTTGCTGCTGGTTGGCCAATTCCAGCGTATGCTGCATGGCAGCAATGATCGGCTGACCAGTGGCACGCAGCGGGTAGGCACTGAGCACCAGTGCCGAGGCATTGCTGACCAGCTCGGCTGGAATGGCTGCTGGAGTCAGTTGATCCATATCGCCCGGATCAATCACAAAGGTGCGTTCGCCATCGGGTGTAATCAGGGTAATGCCGCGGCCTATATCACCGGCAACCCCTTGCAGGTGGTTTAAGTCGACTTTGCTGCTGGTATGACAGAGGTAATGGTAGGCCGGCGAGCCAAGGGTGATATTGGCCGACATCACACCCAATAACACCGATTTGTCGTCGGCCAGCACCGAGTAATTGTGCACGGTATTGCCAATGGTGCCGCCGGCGAAATGATCCGAAATGGCACCACAGTGGAGCAATTGCTGGTAGATGTCATTGGCTTTGTCGTGCTCAACCAGATTGGACAGCCCCTTGCCAATGCCATGCTGCGCTAAGAAGGCATCCTCCACCTTGGC
>SKGJ01000410.1 GCA_007117525.1 Alkalimonas sp. | reverse complement strand
TGCTGATGATTGCAGCAGCTGCAGTTGTTGGTAATCAAACTGACCGGCTTCTACCTTGAGGTAACAGCGCTGCTCTTGCGGTACCAGGGTCGCTTCCAGCACGCCTGGCAAGGCGCTGACCTGCTGCAGCAGGGCGTTGACTTCACTGCTGCTTTTGGATTGCAGGTCCAGACTGAGACGTTCGGCTTTGGCCGGCACCGTCATGCCAATCGACAGCAGCAACCAGCCCAGTACCAGCAAAGCGCTCAGTACATAAACTGCGGTCAAGCCAAACCAGCTGGCAACCAGGCCGCCGGCCAGGCCACCCAAAAAGGCACCAAAAAACTGGGCGCTGGAATAGAGCCCCATGGCGGTGCCTTTTTGCCCGGCAGGTGCCTGTCGGGACAAGAGCGCTGGCAAGCTGGCTTCCAGATAATTAAAGCCGGTAAAAAACAGCAGCAGCGCAAGCGCTAAGGCGGGCAGCTGCAAAGGGCCCAACCAAAATAACAAGGCGGCCGCGACCAGCAGCAACAAGGCCAGCCGGAAAAAGCCAATCTCTTGTTGTTTACGGACACTGAGGATAATCATCGGCACCATCAGCATGAAAGAGCCAAACAGCACTGGCAGGTACAATTGCCAATGCGCCTCACTGCCAAAATCCAGTGCCAGCAGCTGCTGCGGCAGGGCAATAAAAAGTGCGGTCAGTAAAAAGTGCAGCAGCATCACACCCAGATTCAGTCGTATCAGCTGTGGCGAGCGCAGCAGCTTGCCGAGCAAGGCTGGCACCGCCAGGGTTTCGCGCTGCGGTGCCTGAGAAATGGCTTTTGGCGTGCGCAGCACCAGCCCCATGGACAGAATGGCCATGGCGGCGGTAAACCAGAATACCCCACTTAAACCGGCACGGGCGGCGATCATCGGTCCCAGCACCATGGCGACAGCAAAGGACAAACCGATGCTCATGCCGATAATGGCCATCACTTTGGGTCGCTGCTCTTCACGGGTGAGATCTGCAGCAAGGGCCAGTACAGCACCGGCAATGGCACCGGCCCCTTGCAGTACCCGGCCCAAAGTCACCATGTAGACCGAGTCGGCCAGCGCGGCTACCACCGAGCCGAGCGCAAACAGGCCAAGGCCAAGCAGCATCACCTGATGGCGACCGATTTTATCGGACAACCAGCCCATCGGAATTTGCAGCAGCGCCTGGGTAAAGCCATAGGCACCAATGGCCAACCCAATCCACAGTGGCGAGAAACCGACCAGCTCGCTGCCGTAAATGGCAAAAACAGGCAGCAGCATAAACAGGCCCAGCATCCGGCTGGAAAAAACCAGCGCCAGCGCTGTAGCCGCTTTTTTCTCGGCCGAAGTTAACTGATGCGATGTCGGTTGCATAAGCCTTTGAGTGGTAGTGACAGCAGCGCCGGAGTATACCACAGCCGCGCTGCCAGATGCACCGCTCAGGCTATCGCTGAGGTTGCCGTGCCCTGACGGTGCCAGCGGTGCAGCAGCGCCAGACTCAGCAGCAGCAGGCTAAGCGGCACTAGCGACAAGTAAAAGGCAGTCTGGCCATCGAGGCGGGCAAAGGTCAGGCCGGTGATCATCGAACCGGTGGTGCCGCCAAGGGCGGAGAACACCACAATCAGACCGGTCATGGCGGCATGGCGGGCTTTGGGCAGTGCGCTTAACATCACCGAGCTGATAATGGGGTAGACCGGCGCCATAAAAAGACCAATCAGCGGAAATAAATAAGCAGCCAGCGGCGCATTCCACAAATGCACTGTTTCAGGCACCACCACCTCCCGGGTCATCGGTAGGATCAGCAGCATCAGGGCCGCCATCCCAACCAGGCAAAGATTGACCAGAGCATACCAGGACAGATGACGCAGTACGACACCCGCCAACAACCGGCCCAGCGCCAGGCTGGCGGCAAAAATGCTGGTGAGTTGCACACTCAGCTGATTCGGCAGTTGCAACACCTGGTTATTAAAGGTCGGCAGCCAGGTGCCGATGCCCTGCTCCAGCACCACGTACAAAAAGGCCGAAACAATAAACACCAGCACCAGTGGCAGCGCCAGCAGCTGCAGCATACCGACAAAGTCCTGCCGGGCACTGCGTGCTGGCTCGAGAGGTACTTTCGGAATGGGGGTGCTGGCCAGCAACAGCAAATTCAGCAAACAGAGCGCGGCTAAAAGCCAGTACACCTGCAGCCAGCTGAGCGACTCCGGCTCGGCCGGATCCATAAAGGCCGCGAACACCCAGTAACCGGATAACACCCCCAGCATAAAGAAACCTTCGATAAAATTCAGCAAGGAGGCATGCTGCTCGCGGCTGTCGGTAATCAGGCCAATGCTGGCGTAGACCGAGACCTTAACCAGAGCAAAAGCGGAGCCGACGGTAAAAAACAGCAGCTTGGTGGTCCAGAATGCCGGCAACAGCGGCATGGCGATACAAGCCAGCATTACCATGGCCACACCAATCATCATGGCGCGTTGGTAGCCCAGCCGTGGCAGCCAGGATGCCAGTAGGAATGACACCACCGCAATCGGAATGTCTTTAAACCCCTCCAGCAAGCTGGCGCTTTCCTTACTGACCTGAAAGCTGTGGATCACCTGCAAAATCACAGTGCCAACGCTGTTTAACAAGATGGCAAAGACAAAATAGGTCAGCAGTAATGCCAGTTTAATGCGTAGATGGTTCATGGTGGTCGTCTCTTTTTATGCTGCGGCAGTGCTGCTGCCTGCTGCTTTTTTACCCTGTTTTGTCACTATACACCCAAAACATTTGCTTTTGCAATCGATTGCAATTGCAATTTAATTCATTGTATAGTGGCGACAGCATTGCACAAAAGGTAAGCATTATGGCATCACGTACCCCTTTCCCCGGCCCGTTGCAGGTCGATCCCTGGCGTCTGACCGAGCAGGCACTGCTACCGGCTCAGCCGCTGCTGTGTGAAACCCTGCTGAGCCTGGCCAATGGCTACATCGGCACCCGCGGTACGCTGGAAGAAGGCCTGGCTGGCCAGTCAAGCTGCGAGGGCACTTACTTAAATGGCGTCTACAGCTCCGAGCCAATCCAGTACGGTGAGTCGGCCTGTGGTTTTGCCCGCAACAACCACACCATGCTGCAGGTTGCCAATGGCAAGCGCATCTACTGCGAGCTGGATGGCGAACGCATTGAGCTAAGTGGCGCGCTCGAACATCAGCGTGGCCTGGATATGCGCCAGGGCCTGTTGCAGCGGCAATGGCAATGGCAAAGCAAAAGCGGCAAACAACTGCTGATCAGCAGCCAGCGTCTGGTGTCGATGCAACACCCTGAACTGATGTGCATCACTTATCAGCTGACAGCACTGAATTTCACCGGGGAGGTGCAGGTGTTCTCCGAGCTGGATGCCTGTTATGCCCCCTTTAGCAAAAAAGACGACCCCAGGGTTGGGGTGTTTTCAATTGCCGATACGCTGAATTTGCAGCAACAAGGTTTTGCCGGGCAGCAGGGCTGGATGCTGCACCGGGTGCACGGCAGTGACTTTGCCGTCTGCGCCATGATGCAGCATGAATGGCCGGCTGTCGCGGGCGGGATCCGTCAACTGCAGCAACAGCC
>SKGJ01000001.1 GCA_007117525.1 Alkalimonas sp. | reverse complement strand
GGCGGGTGACTCAACGATCAATTGGGTGCTACCAATAACTAATCTTTGAAAAAAACGCCGGGAAAACCCGGCATTGATGAAGCCAAAGTGGATACTTCGATACTTACTGCGTCGCCATCCGGCGCTGGAACTCGGCCAGATCGGTCACCAGCTGCTGGTTAGGCAAGGTAGCAAACGGCTGCTCACTGAAAGCCGTGCCACGCATCTGCACCGAAATCCGTGCTGCTTCCGGGTTCAGTAAGGTTTGCTGATAAAAGGCTTGCACATCCGCCAGCGTCACCTGCTCAACGGCGGCAATCAAGCGCTCACGGCTATCAAAATCGAAGCGCTCGCGGTACCAGTCGCTGACCAGCGGCCGCATTTCTTCCTGCAGGTTTTTCGGTGGCTCCTTTAAGCTGATCAGCAAGCTCTGCTGCAAGGCTGCAAATTGCTCTGGTGTCACCTGCTGCAAACGCTGCCAATACTGGTGCTTAAAGTCCTCAAAGCGCTGCTGCATATCGGCCGGGCCTTTGACCGGGGTCTGAATGTACAAGCCAAAACCAGTGTAGTCATTCAGATCGATGGCGGTGCCACCCACTGCGTAAGCCAACTGCTCTTCAGTCCGCAAGGTATCAAAAGCCTGGTTGGAAAAGTGCGATGCCAACACATTGGCGGCAGCACGCACCGCCATGCCTTGCTCTGGATGCACATGCATATCAATCAGCGCCACATCGGTGACATGAATATCGCGCGTCAACACCAGTGCCTCACCTGCGGCTGGTTTCCAGAATGGGCTTTGGGTGTAAGGCGTAATGGTCCGATTGGCTGGCAAAGCAGCATCCAGCTTGTTGACCAGCGTCTGCACATCCTGCTGATCGTAATTGCCAAAGGCAAAGACCCGCACCTGATTGGCTTCCAGCGTTCCAGCAATAAAAGCTCTCAGATCGTCAGGCGTCATCGCCTGCGCTGCGGCGATCAGTTGCTCCGGATTGTAATTTCCGCCGCGATACAGGCTGTTAAAAGCCCAGAACGCCTGACGAAAAGGCACCTGACGACTTTGGTTGGCAAGGCCCCGGACATAACGATCAACCGCCTGCGAGAAACCAGTCTCGGTGATGCTTGGGGTAAGCCCTGCCAGCAATTGCTCCAGCAGCTCGGGTTGCTTGTCGGTAAAGCCATCCAGGTTCAATGTTAAGCCATTGCCATCGCTAAGCCAGACGCCGATGCCAGCCACACGGGCTTCAGTACGCAGGGCACTTTGCTCCAGATTGTACAAGTCCCGCCACAGCGCAAAAGCAACCCGAGCCTTGATGTCGTTTTGAGCCGCAGGGCTGTTCAGCACAATGTCCAACCGGCCTCGTGGCTGGTCACTAAACGCCTGGCTTGGGTACAACCAGGCAGCGATGCCGTTGTGCTCGACCACCAACTCTGGCTTTTGCTGTTCAGCACGGGCTTTGATGGCAAAGCTTTCCGGCAACAAGCGATTGACCTGCGGCAAGTTCAGCGCCAGCTGTGGCTGCTGCCAGGCCGCCATTTCTTCAGCGCTGATATCGACAATTTTGTACTTGCCAACATGATGCACCAATTTGCTGTCGTGCGGCTCTTGCTGGCTGATGTACCAGACCCGGAGGTTATCCGGTGTCAGCTGCGCCAGCACCTGTTCAATGGCTTCAGCATCAAAACGCTCATAGATAAAAGGCGCGGCAATGGCATGCTGCACCGGGCGTTTCAACATGCTGGCCGTCAGGTTAGAGGCATAACCAAAGCCATCGGTTTTTTCCAGAAACTGAAATTGGTTGGCCAGGCTGGTTTTGATTTCCTGGTAGTATTGTTCATCCACGCCTTGTTGCTTGATCAGATCCAGGTACTGCATCACCATCGCGGTGATGGCCTCACGCTGCTGCATGCCGGCATCGGTCAGACTCATGTCAATGCTCAGACTGCCGTAGTTGCCGTACAGGTCCGGATTGACCGACACATTAAAGCTGGAGACCAGGCCAGAGGACATCAGTTGCGCCGCAGCGGTGCCCGGCATTTCCGAGCGCAGCAAGTAGGCAATGAACTCATTGGGTTTGACCGCATACTGATCGGAGTTATCGCGAATGGTGAAATCCAGCCGCAGCTGTTTCACATCCTGATTTGGCACATAGTGGATGCGCTTGCCACCAAACAGGCTGTTGTTCAGCTCGGCAGTCACCGTCGGAAGCGCAATGTCTTTGTTTTCAATGCCGGAAAAATGCTGGCGCGCCAGCAGCTCCATCTGCGCCAGTGGCCGATTGCTGATCATCGCCAGCTTCATGTTGTTGGCCGAGTAATAGCGATCGTAAAACGCCAGCATTTCCTCATGCAGCTTGCTACCAGGCTTATCGCTTAAGCTTTCCAGGCTCCCTGCCAGGAAGCGGTTGGACGGGTGGTCGCCAAACATCCGGCGCATCAACTCAAACTGAGCCAAGAAGTCCTGCTCGCGGCGCATCGAGTGCTCGGCGTTGACGGCATTGCGCTCTTTGTCCGAGTACTCAGGATAAAACTTCGGCGACTTAAAGAAATCGGAGAAACGATCCAGCGCTTCATCGTACACGCTGTTATTGATTTCAAACATGTAGTTGGTGATATCCAGCCAGGTGTAAGCGTTGTATGCCCCATTGTGCTGACTGAAAAATGCCGCGTACTCGGCAGGATCCGGGTAACGTTCCGTGCCCATAAACAGCATATGCTCAAGATAGTGGGCCAGGCCCTGCTGGGTCATTGGGTCTTGCAACATGCCAGCCCCAACACTGAGCGATACCGCGGATTTTTCGGTGGCAGGATCCGACACCAGTAGCACTTCCAGTTGATTTGGCAGTGTCAGTGTTTTGTAGGCACGTTGATCATTAGGGCTAACCACAACATCAACCGCTTGCTGCTGGGCAGCGGTTTGCTGTGGCACCGAGGATTGCTGGGCACAACCGGTCATCACGGCCAGAGCAATGGCGCTCACCACGAACAGTTTCTTCATCATCTTATTCCTTGGTAACATCGATGTAAAAATACTTAGCCGAATGCTACCGAATGCCAGTCATGCAAGCCAGTTGGCAGGCTCTCCAATTTGTAAGCGGATATGTCCTGATTTACTACAGCTTCTGAAATACGGAAGTACGACTGTAGGGCGTCGGGTAAATGCCGACCTGTAACAGTTGTGGCCTCAGTGTCCACTCCACACTCAGCTCGATGCTGCCATCCTCATTTTTGGCAAAGTGGACAAATTTTTCCCGCTGCGCTTTGTTGTGCCAGTGAGCCCGGTAGCTGTCGCCCTGCCAGTGCTCCAGGGTAAGTTTCGAAACGCCATCGTCCCAGAAGCTTAACAGCAGCTCGCCATCTGCGTTTTGCTGCACGTCGGCGCTGCCGTATAAATCGTGCTGATAGCGACCTGTGATTTGTGCTGCACTTAAACTGGCCGCTACATCGGGCTGACGTTGTTGCTCAATCTGCTGACGCGCCTCACTGGCTTTGGCGAAGTTCTTTTGATACTGCGACAAATAGTCGCTGTGCCAATCGTGGGGTGGCAAGCCAGCGATGCGATCAATGATGGTGCGGGTCACCGCCGGTCGGAAGTTCTCAAAGGTATTGC
>SKGJ01000171.1 GCA_007117525.1 Alkalimonas sp. | reverse complement strand
TTCCGCCTATGAAGAGAGTGTGGAGCAGCGCATGCTGGCAGAAGTGGCCGTTGAGCGTGAACGCCAAAACCTAGAGCGCGAACGGGTGGAAGCGGATATCGTGCGCACCCGGGCTGCGGCAGAAGCCGATCGGGTGCGGGCACAGGCGCAAGCCGAGGCAGACAGTATACGCCTGCGTGGTAACGCTGAGGCAGAAGCGATACGGGAGCGGGCTGAAGCCCTTGCCGATAACCCACTGCTGGTTGAGCTGGTAAAGGCTGAAAACTGGGACGGCAAACTACCCACCACCATGCTGCCGAACTCCACCGTGCCATTTATTGAAGCGAATAAATAGTTATGAATTCAGATGCAGCGTGCTCATGCTTTGAACGCGCTGCACCTGCTGGTAGTACTACGCCAAGTGCTTGACCAACGCAGCAGCAACCGCATGCGCACTGGCTGGGTTCTGGCCAGTAATCACCCGGTTGTCTTCAATCACCAATTCCCCCCACGGCTGGCCTTTGCGGTATTGCTTAGCCGCACGGGCCAGTGACTCTTCCAACAAGAATGGGATCTTGTCGATGGTGCCGTAATCGACTTCCTCTTCCCGGGTAAAACCAGTCACGATGGCCTCTGCCAACAGTTTTTTCCCATTGCTCAGCGTAATGGGCAGCAAACCAGCCGGGCCATGACACACCGCCGCAAGCACACCACCTTGTTCGTAGTGACGGGCGCTTAGGTTGGCGACCAGCTCATTGGTTGCTAAATCCGATAACAAACCGAAACCTCCGGGGTAGAAGATTGCGTCGTACTGTTCAACTTTGACCTGCTCTGCGGCAATGGTATGGTTGATACGCTGCTGGAATGCCTCATTGGCCAGGATTTTAGCATTGACCGCATCGTCTTCCAGATCAGTGCCATACAGCGGCGCTTTACCACCTTGAATGGAGACCAAATCGTAATCCACGCCTGCTTGCATAAATACATCCAGCGCATGAGTTAACTCAGGGGAATAGGTGCCGTTGGACTCATCGGTATCACCCAGCGTGGCATGGTTGGTTACAAAAATAAGTACTTTTTTCATGGTTCCTCCAAATCGTTGTACGGCATTAATGGGTATGGGTACGCACGTTTACAACCATTGGCGCAGATAGAATACCAACGCATCACCAACCTTGATGGAGAAAAAAGCACACACAGCTACCGACTCAGCATGCGCTCAGCTGCTAAGCCAGCTTAAAAACTCAGCTGCATACCGGCATAAACAGAGCGCCCCATACCCGGCACGCCAATGCCAAAGGGGATCCCGTTCAGCGACATGGTGGTGCCCTGCCCTACATAACTGCCACCGGCCGGTAAGGTGTAAAATTTGTTCAGCAGGTTTTCTACCCCAAGATCCAGCCGCAACCTCTGCCAGCTGTGGCTCAGCCGAAGGTTGAGCAGGCCATAACCGGCGGTATCCACTTCATTGCGAATGCTTGATAGGCGTTGCTTACCAGAGACCAGCTGCCACTCCAGACTGTTGTCCCAGCCGGCCAGTTGCTGCTGCAAGCTAAAGCGGGCCTGCCATGGCAGCGTTTGGTAAAGGCCATCTTGCGTGTCGGTATTTTTCGCATCCAGATAGCTGATGTTGCTATGCAGTTGCCACAGGCCACTGGCATTGGCTGCCAACTGAGTCGCCGCGGTGAAATCCAATCCCTGCAGGCGTGCTGCCTGGTTTTGGTACTGCAGCACATTGAACTGGCCAGCTTGCCAGTTGGCGTTGGCAGCCGCCGCATCGATAAAATCTTTCACCCGGGTATGGTAGGCATTCAGACTGACTTGATGCAGCTGGTTGTCGCTTAGCCAGCTCAGGCTGGCTGAGACGGTCTGGGCTTTCTCCGGTTTGAGCGCCAGGTTACCCACATAACCGTTGCCATCGCCTACCAAATTGTTCATCGAAGCGGCCATCGGCCAGTACGACCAGGGATAGGTTTCGTACAAGTTAGGGCTGCGCACTTTTTGGGCAGCTCCCAGCTCCAGTTGCCAGTTCCGGTTGACCGCATAGCGGCTAAGCACCGTCAGATCTAGGTTGTTGTCGGTGATTCGGCGTTCAGCCTGATTAAAGGCCGCGGCATTCATCAGCTGCATGCCTGGCGCATTCATCGCCGTGGAATAGCCTTGCACCGGGCTGGCATCCCGCAGTACCGACTCCAACCGCACACCATACAGCAGCACCCAAGCGGCAGAAGCTTGCAGCTCATGCTCGGCAAACAAGGCCCGGCGATCACGTTTGCCATCATTGATGTTCAAGAACGTACCCGGGCCCATACCCCCACCGGAGGCCGTCCAGTAGTCGTCCAGCCGGAACTGCTGGTACTCAACCCCGAGGCGAATGCTATCGGTCGCGGAGCGCTCCAACTCGGCACTGAGCCGAAAGCCCAGGGTGTCGGCATCAGAGTGCATGGGCATGCCGGCGGCACAGGTCCCGTTGGGATCACCATGAAAACGAATGGGGTCGCAAGGCTGCCCGCCCATCGCATTGCTGCCGTACCAGAACTGTTTGTCTGGCCCGAAATCCATAAAATGCTCGACACTTTCATAATAGATACGGCTGTGAACCTGGCCCCAAGGCGTGGTGCGATCCCAGCTCAGATTCATGCGCCGCTGTTGGTTATCCAGCAGATCCATCCGTTGGTTGGGATACAATTGGCTGGGCATGTTCTGGTAGCCCAGCTGCAGATCGACGACATCCTGCCGGGTAGTAAGCGCCAGCCGCAGACTGTGATTTTGCGTTTCATAGGCGCTGGAGCCAACTTCGTCCAGCGGCAGGCTATGGTTTGGCCGACCGGTGGCTTCGAGGGTTTTAAAATCCGCTGCAGCACGGTAATTATTGCCGCGACTCCAGTTGCCGCTATAACTGGCAAAGAGCGCGGCGCTGCTGTAATCCAGCTTGATGTTGGCCCCACGAGCCTGATTGTTGCTGCGGTAAAAGGATCCGATTTCCCCGGCAAAGCTGGCTTCAGAGCTAAATACCGGGGCTTTGGACTCACTGATGATGCTGCCGCCAATGCTGTCGCCGCCCAGACTGACCGGGCTGATGCCGGCAAAGACGGTGATGCGCCCCACATCGGTAGGTGCCAGGTAGGACAGCGGCGGGTTCATGTGATTCGGGCAGGCCGAAATCAGATCCATGCCATCCACTTTGACCCTGAGCCTGTCATCAGCCAGGCCGCGGATCACCGGCAAACCGGAGACCGCCCCCGCTTGCTGCACACTAACCCCGGCCAGCATCGCCAGTAAGCTGGCGGTGTCGCTGGTCGCGGCAAGTTGTTTTTGAATGGCGGCTTCATCCAGTTGTTGCTGCTGCGTGCCGCGCAGCGGCTGCTGGCCTTCGATACGAATTCGTTCAACGCCCTGCTCAGAAGCCGCAGCCGGATGGGCCGCAAGGCAACCAAGACAGATGGCCACCGTCAGCGGGGCCAGCGCAAAGTGATGCGAGGAAAGAACAGTCGACATAGTAGGTTCACCGATAAAATAGCGTAAGCAAAGCCGGTTCGCTTCGCAGCAACAAGAGATAACGGCTATGGTAGGTGCTCTGAACCCAAAAGGTAATGCGACAAAGTGTCGCACT
>SKGJ01000277.1 GCA_007117525.1 Alkalimonas sp. | reverse complement strand
GCTGTTTGTCGCGCAATACCTCGGCCGGGATCTCTTCCGCCAGCAGCAGCTTCAACCAATCCAGCAGCTCCGAAGTAGAAGGTTTCTTTTTCAGGCTGGGCAACTCACGCAGCTCAAAGAATACCTCCAGTGCTGTGCTAAGCAGCTCGGACTGAATGGCCGGAAAATGCACTGAGACAATGTCGCGCAATAAGGCTTCATCCGGGAAGCGAATGTAATGGAAAAAGCAGCGGCGCAAAAAGGCATCCGGCAGCTCTTTTTCGTTGTTCGAGGTAATAATCACGATAGGCCGCTGTTTGGCGGCCACTTCTTCACCGGTTTCATGCACGTAAAAGGCCATGCGATCCAGCTCGTACAGCAAATCGTTTGGAAACTCGATGTCGGCTTTGTCGATTTCATCAATCAACAACACCGGACGCTGATCGGCAGTAAAGGCCTGCCACAGCTTGCCGGGACGAATGTAATTGGCAATGTCGTGTACCTTGTCGCTGCCAAGCTGGCTATCGCGCAAGCGCGATACCGCATCGTACTCGTACAAGCCGTGCTGCGCCTTGGTGGTCGACTTGATGGGCCAGCTGATTAGCTCAGCACCGAGCGCTTCGGCCAGCTCTTCGGCCAAACGGGTTTTGCCGGTGCCTGGTTCGCCTTTAATCAGCAAAGGCTTTTCCAGCGTGATGGCGGCATTCACCGCCAGTGCCAATTCATCGGAAACAATGTAGTGTTCGGTACTTTGAAACGACATAAACAGACCTTTATTGCTCTCAGGCTGCTACTTTACCTTGTTGGCGCTGGTCGTGCCAGTGCTGACAAAGGCAACTCTGGTGCAGGCGGAATAACATATAGCAAAACGCTTCTTTGCTTTTGGCCATCCAGGCGTTAATTTAACGAAAATCTGCTAGCAAACCGGAGCATGCTGTTATGGCAAACATCTTTGAAGACAATTCCTTATCCATTGGCCGTACCCCCCTGGTCAAATTAAATCGTGTGACGGGTGGCAATGTCTACGCCAAAATCGAAGCACGCAACCCAAGTTTCAGTGTGAAATGCCGCCTTGGTGCCGCCATGATTTGGGATGCCGAGCAAAAAGGCGTGCTGACCGAAGGCAAAGAGCTGATTGAGCCAACCTCTGGCAATACCGGCATCGCGCTGGCCTTCGTTGCCGCCAGCCGTGGCTACAAGCTTACCTTAACCATGCCGGCGACCATGAGCCTGGAGCGCCGTAAGCTGTTAAAAGCTTTGGGTGCCAACCTGGTGCTGACCGAAGGGCCGAAGGGCATGAAGGGTGCCATCGAGAAAGCCAAAGAAATTCAAGCATCCAACCCGGATAAGTACGTCTTGCTGCAGCAATTCGACAATCCGGCCAACCCGAAAATTCATTTCGAAACCACCGGTCCTGAAATCTGGAACGATACCGATGGCAAGGTGGATGTCTTTGTTGCTGGCGTGGGGACTGGCGGTACCATTACCGGTGTCAGTCGTTACATCAAGCTGGAGAAAAAGCATCCGCTGACTAGCGTCGCGGTAGAGCCGACCGACTCGCCGGTGATCAGCCAGCAACGTGCTGGCGAAGAGTTAAAGCCTGGTCCACACAAAATTCAGGGCATCGGTGCTGGTTTTATCCCAGGCAACCTGGACCTGGAAATGATTGACCGCGTCGAGCAGGTCAGCAACGACGAAGCCATCGCCATGGCGCATCGCTTAATGAAAGAAGAAGGCATTCTGGCCGGGATTTCCTCCGGTGCTGCCGTGGTCGCCGCCAAGCGTCTTGCCGAGCAGCCTGAGTTTGCCGACAAGAACATCGTGGTGATTTTACCTAGCTCTGCTGAACGTTACTTGTCCAGCCCACTGTTTGCCGATGTCTTTACCGAGCAAGAGCTGCAGGCGTAAACACTGCAGCGGCATTATTTAACGAATCAATCAAGGTCGCTTTGGCGGCCTTTTTTATTGCCTTTTTGCCTTTACAGCTTAGCGAGAAACAACCACACTTAAGCTTTACAGCTTGCTTGGTACCTCAATCATGGTGCGACAACTTTTCCTGCTTCCTTTATTGTTTTGGTTATTGGCCTGCACAGATTCGAATGACGCCCTTTCTGGCACCTTTCATGCGCCAGAGCATGCTGCCGCTGCTTTTTTTGATGCCATCTACAATAAAAATGATTTGGAGCTGGCGAAAAGCCTCAGCACCAAAGAGCTGGCTGAATTATTGGAGCACTACGGGACACCACGCCAAGTGGGCCGAACCCTGATCAATATGTCGTACGATGAAGTCACCATCAACGTCAATCGCGCCGGACAAAACCTGCGTGAACAATATGGCAATGAAACCAATGTGATGCTGGTATTTCACGGCCCACTGGCAGGCCGCGAAATCACTGAAATGCGCGAGGTTCGAATGGTTCGGGTGCGTGGCCGCTGGTTGGTGGCAGAGATCAGACACGACCCTTATAGCCGCGGTTAACCGAATATACCCAAGTAACCTCTATCCGCGACGAAAGAACTGCTGTACTGCTTGCTTGCATTCGTCACTTTGCAACAACTGCTGAAACTCGTTCAGTTCTTCCCGCAGCGTATAATGCAAGGCTTCTTGCTGATTGGCCTTTAATAAGCGCTTGCTGGTCTGCACCGCCTGTGCAGGCAGCGCAGCTAACTGCCTGGCTTTTTCATTGGCGAAAGCCAATAACTCTGCCTTTGGAACTAATCGATTCACCAGCCCCATCCGCTCGGCCGTCTCCCCATCAAATGGTTCTGCCAACAACAGGTATTCACAGGCCCGGTGATAACCTATCAATTGCGGCAACAGCAAGCTCGAAGCTGCTTCCGGGCACAGGCCCAATCGGGTAAACGGCAGTTGGAAGCGGGTGTCTGCGGTGGCATAGACCAACTCGCAGTGCAGCAAAGCCGTGGTGCCAATGCCAATGGCAAGACCCGCCACAGCGGCGACTATGGGTTTGGGAAATTCAGCCAGTTGGTACAAAAAGCGCACCGTTGGGTGCTGCTGATTTAACTCGCCACCGGTTAAAAAGTCCTGCAAGTCATTGCCTGCAGTAAAGCAACCATCCTGCCCCTGCAGCAACACGACCTTGACGCCCGGATCGGTTGCGGCTTCTTTTAACGCATCAGCCAGCTGCTGGTACATGGCTTGGTCCAGCGCATTTTTCTTTTCAGGTCGCTGCATGCTCAGTGTTAACACACCAGCTTGCCGTTGCTGCTCTACAGATGCCATTCGCTTTCCCTTAATGTCCAAGTACCTGGCCTTCCCGGCGTGGGTCGGCGCCCCCTTGCAAGCCGGATTCTAACAAGACGATACCGTGCAGGCCACTGTTTAGATCAATGACTCGGACCTGATGCCCAAGTTGCTGCAATGCGGCTTGTCGCTGTTCCAATTCGGTGCCTTTTTCCAGCGCCAGGAAGTCGTTGCGGTGTGTCACTCTTGGCAAGTTCATTGCGGATTGAATATCCAACTGCCAATCAATTAAAGCCACTAACGTATGGGCCACGTAGTTAATGATGCGACTGCCACCAGGGGAGCCCAGCACCATCCGAAGCTGCCCCTCAGCATCAAACACCATCACCGGTGCCATCGAGGAGCGCGGACGCTT
>SKGJ01000276.1 GCA_007117525.1 Alkalimonas sp. | reverse complement strand
TGGCGCCTTGCTGCCCTCAGAGCGGCAACTGGCCAGTGACCTTGCGCTTAGCCGCACCACAGTGCAACAAGCGTTGCAGCAACTGGTGGCCGAAGGCTATGTCGAGGCACAGCAAGGCCGGGGCTATCAGATCGTTGCAGCCCTGCCCGATCACTACTTCACGCCAGAACCAGTCCAGGCGTCCGCTGGTGCTGCCCTGCCGATGCAGCACTATGGCCTATCAGCCAAAGGCCAGGCTCACAGCGGTCGGCTGCAGCCTGGTCTGGCGAATGTACGCCCCTTTCCATTTCGTATTTGGCAGCAATTGCTGCAGCGCCATGGCAACCGGACTGCGCTCTGTGGCATGGCCGATCCGCTTGGCTACCAGCCACTACGACAAGCTTTGGCGCACTACTTAGCTCAGTCGCGTCAGCTGCAGTGCGATCAGGACAACATCCTTATCACCGCGGGTGCCCAGCAGGCATTGTTTCTGGCGGCCAGGCTGGCGGCAAAAAGCCATGAGCAAGTGCTGATGGAATCCCCAGGTTACCCTCGACTGAAACAGGCGCTGCAATTGGCAGAGCTTAAAGTACAGCATCTGCCGGCGGCTGGCCCTGGTGGGTTGGATCTGCGCCAGCTGCCCACCGATGGCAAGGCCAGAGCGCTTTTTCTCACGCCATCGCACCAGTACCCTTGCGGTGGCATCATGCCCCTGGCCAGGCGAATGGAATTACTGCACTGGGCCAGGCAACAGCAATGCTGGTTGGTGGAAGACGATTACGACAGTGAGTTTCAATACCGCCACCGGCCTATTGCCAGCTTGCAAGGGCTGGCCGGAGGTGAAGGGGTGCTTTTTGTCGGCTCCTTCAGCAAGACTCTGTTTCCGGCAGTACGGCTTGGTTATTTAGTGGCGCCCAAAGCCCAGATCCAAACCGCCAGTGCCCTGCTGCAGGCGGTGCAGGGCGATGTGGCTTTACTGCCCCAAGCCGTGCTGGCCGACTTTATCATTGAAGGGCACTTTTTACGCCATCTTCGGAAAATGCGTCGCTGCTATCAGCAGCAAAAGCAATACGCGATAACCCTGCTGCAGCAACACTTTCCAAATGCCACCTTGCTGGCACAGGATGCTGGCTTACACCTGACGTTGCTGCTGCCCGACCTAGCGGACGATGTGGCATTAAGCCACAAGCTCTGGCAACACGGCTTTAAAGTACAGCCCTTTAGCCGCTATTGTTTTATGCATGAGCCAGAGCGTGGCCTGGTCATAGGCATTGCCGATGCCAACACCGATAGCCAGGGTGCTGCCATCGAAGCCTTGATCCCACTCGTCAAACAGTGGCTAAGCGGTTAAACTGAACCGATTTTCAACCAGGAGTAGTCAAGGTGAAATTACAAATGTTTCAAGTGGATGCCTTTACCGAGCAGGTGTTTGGTGGCAATCCGGCAGCGGTCTGCCCACTGACCAACTGGTTGGACGATGCGCTGTTGCAACGCATTGCTGAAGAGAACAATTTATCGGAAACCGCCTTTTTTGTGCCTGCAGGCGATGGCTACCAGTTGCGCTGGTTTACCCCGGAAGAAGAAGTAGATTTATGCGGCCATGCAACTCTGGCTGCTGCCCATGTGTTGTATAGCCAGCTTGGCTTTCATCAGCCAGAACTGGTGTTTAGTACCCGTAGTGGCCTTTTGCGGGTAACACGCACTGATAAGGGTTATCAGCTGGACTTTCCAGCCAGTATGCCACAACCGGTTTCAGCGCCGGCAGAGCTGATTGCCGGGCTTGGCCAAGCGCCACAGGAAGTGCTGGCAGCCTTTGATTACATTGCGGTGTACCCAACTGCCGATGAGATCAAAGCCCTGGCCCCCGACTTTGAGCAACTAAAAAAGTTGGGCTTGCGTGGCGTGGTGGCAACCGCTCCAGCCCCCAGCAAAGACAAAGATGTTGATTTTGTCAGCCGCTGCTTTTTCCCCAAGCTTCGGGTAAACGAAGATCCAGTCACCGGCTCAGCGCACTGCCAGCTGGCCCCCTACTGGGCCAACAAGCTTGGCAAAGAGCAGCTAAGCGCCTACCAGGCCTCCAAAAGAGGTGGTGCCATCCACTGCCAGCTTACCGCCAATCGGGTGCTGCTCAGCGGTCAGGCCGTGGATTTCATGCAGGGGGAGATCAGCTTGGTATCGCTGTGAACTCCGTTAAGTCAGCGAGCAAACAATGGTCGCTTGCGGTAAGTCAGGCTGCGCCACAACCACTCCATCGGCCCATAGCGATAGCGCTGCAACCACCAATGACTAAACCAAAGCTGGCTGCCATAAAGCAACAGGGCCCAAAAGGTTGCGGCAGCCCGCCCCAAGTCGCCGTAAAGCCCGAAACCATAGCCGTAAAACAGCAGGGTAAAAACAATGGAGTGCAGTAAATAGTTGGAGAGCGCCATTCTCCCTGCTGGTGCAAGCCAGCCAATCAAGCGGCTTTTGTGCAGGTACAGCTGCACCAATGTCGCCAGATAAGCCAGGCACAATGCCAGGTTCGAAAAGTTTTGGCAGGTCATCAGCACGGCATTGCGCATGCTGGCTGTCACCATCTCCACGTCCGTCCCATAAATGCCCCAGGTCAAGGTTAATGGCAACCCGATGGCATAACCCAACCACATCAGCCGCCAGAAAAAGCGGGCATGCTGCTGGGGTTCTTGCAAGATACCAGAGCGCCCCAGCGCAGCACCCAGCAAAAAAATACCCAGGATCATCGGCACAAAGAGTACCAACGCAGGGCTGAGGTACATGGCCTGAAACTCATAAAGCCGCCACTGCACCAGCTGCCAATAACCTCCCGTTGCATAGAGCAAATCTCCACGGGCGATATCTGCCAGCAACTTTTCTTTATCGGCGGCAAAGCCAGCTTCGAGCTTTGCAGCCTCCTCAGGCACTTGCATCGCCATCTCGAGGAGCTGTGTAGCAAGCAAAATCAGCAGAATGGGGGTCAGCAACAGCACCACAGACCAGATAAAGAGCCGTTTCACCGAGGCATTGACAAAGAGCAGCAGCAAAAAACCGACCAGAGCATACAAGTGCAGTATATCGCCACTCCAAATAAACAGCAGATGCACTACACCAATGGCCAGCAGCCCCCACAAACGGCGACGGAATAAAGCAGTAGCTGCCGCTCCCTTTTGCCTGGCCCGGTCAATAAACACAATAAAACCAAGGCCAAACAGCAAGGAAAACAGCGTATAAAACTTGCCCTGGATAAAAGTAAAAGACAACCAGGCCACCGCATAATCCAGCCCGCTTTGCTCGGAGTTAAATCCCAGCATCAGCGCCTGAATGGGCCGCTGAAAAAACTCGATGTTCATCATTAAAATGCCAAAGAGGGCAAAGCCACGGATCGCATCCAGGATTAGCATGCGCTCAGCCGGTGCTACCGGGCTGGGGAAGTCTGTTGTCGGGGTTGTCATGATAGTAGCCAATCCATGCAGAGCTGCTGGCCAAAGGGTTCGGTGTATTGAAGATAGCTTAGATTGGTTGGAAGTAAATACGTGGGGGGGTGAACCAAGGCAGCCTTGCTCGGCAGTCAAAGGAGATGTCTTTGGGTAAAGTGCGGCTAGGTTGGGCTGCTATTTCTTCGTACTAGGTGCAGAGCT
>SKGJ01000173.1 GCA_007117525.1 Alkalimonas sp. | reverse complement strand
GTAATGCGCTGTAATGGCAATGGCTGGCAAGTCAGGTTGTTTGCCCGGCAGGCTGCCCAACACATTGGCAGCATTGCTGATGGCTTCAATCTGCCGCTGACGCTGGCGAAAGAGCCCGCTGAATTGAATGTGTTCCTGCACTTCGTACTCGTGCAGATAGCCCTCTAAACCGGCTGGCAGCAAGCCAATCTGCTGGTAGTGCTCCAGCAACCAGTGCCGGGTCGCTAAAGCTCCGGGCTGGCCGGACTCACGCCCCTCCCGATCAGGATGCGCCATCCAGCTTAGATCGGCCAGCATACGCTGATGATTGAGCCGCTCGGGCAGCACCTGCGTAGCAACAGGCGCTGTTTTTTTTGCCTCTATCCGGATGGCTTCCTGCTCGGTTAGCCAAGCCTGCCAGGCCGGATATCCCCACCAATAGCCGGCTCCGGCCAAAAGCACGCCGATACCGACAGTGACCAGCAACGACTTCCAAAAAACTCTCATACAATCACCTTATGGGTAGACCAACCGCATCATAACTGTTTTTTCCCTGAGCCACAGCATCCTGACAATACCCTCTTAGCCAAGGCTGGTCGGGTTGCATGCTGACAGCACATGATCCGACGGCATCAGGGGTTGTGCCACCAGAGTCAGCTGGTACTCGGGCAACTCATCCGCAGGACCGTACATCAGTTCAGAAGCTTCGGCATACTTATCGATCACCCGCTTCAGCTCTGAGCTCAGTTGGCGGAATGACTGAGGTGGCAAACGCAAGGGTTTGACCATCACCAGCGTCTCCTCGGATACAGCCTGATTGAGTACAGCCGCTTCCGCACGCTGAAAATAGCAGCTTAATTGCTGCTGCAACACACGGCTGCCTGGCGCGAAACCAAGAGGAGGCTTCACCTTGAAGCGAAAGCGATTACCCGGCTCCAGCTCCAACAGCCCCAGCATTTCCAATTTGCGAAGTCGCTGATAGCAAGCAATGTCATCCAATCCCATGGCGTCAGCCAAGACATTGAGCGGGCGTTGTTGATAAAACAGCCCCACAAAAAAATCCAGCAATGCAGGCTCTGCGGCAAACGCCTGATCTTGCTCCTCGGAAAAAAAGTGATGCTCAGCGTGCTCTTCCACAGCAGTCTGCAGCAAAGACGTCCAGTCCAGCTGGCAGATATCGACCAACTGCAGCAGGCGTTGCAGCGAGATATCCTGACCATTCAGCAGCCGTTTTACCGTATTCAGTGAAACATTTAGCCGGCTTGCCAGCTCAGCATAACTGATTTTTTGCTGGCGCAACCCTGCTTTTATCTGCTGCAAAGCTCGTTGAATTACCAAGGGGTTGAAGTAGGTTTTGTGCATGGCGCTAACCATTCAGACTCATAAATTGACCATTAGGGTACCATTACTTGATGCTTTTCGTGCAACTTCTGGTTTTTGCTTGTCCGTGCCAGCCTGGCTGACTAAATTACGAACCATCAGTGCGCTCCCGCTGTTGCATCAAGCGCCTAAAGTCACCACAAAGGAAAAGCAGATGGCTGAAACACCGAATCCAACAAGCACAGGCTGGCGCCAGGAGCTTACCGCATGGTATTGGCCGATGCTGGGTGGCCTTGCTATGGTCTTGCTACTGCAGTTCGGTGTGCAAGCGCTTTGGCAATGGTCATTGCCGTTTTGGCTTGTCATTGTTCTTTATCTGGCTTTTGCCGCTGGCCTGAGCTCAGTGTTGGGCCGTCTTGCTACCGAACATAAAACGGAAAAAACGCCTGTTCACCCCGCCAGCGCTTGGCCTGTTTCTGGGCCAATTCGCTATTTAGGCCGCTATTCAGTGCTGTTTACTTTCCTACCCAGCTCCTTGCTGTCGATCCTAAACCCATGGCAACTCACACAGCAGTTGAAGCAATTGGCTGGCCAGGCCAAAGTGCATCGCCGCATGCGTGGACATTACGACGAGCTGGATAGCTACCAAAATAAAGCTGTTTACCGCCTTCCATTTGCCGGCGAATGGCTTATTTTCAATGGTGGCCTGACACCAGGCACCTCCCACTCCTGGGATGTATTGGCGCAGCGCTATGCCTATGACTTTGTGGTGGCTGACGTCTCATTTCGTCGCCACCGCAATCAAGGGACCCGACTAGCAGACTACTTTTGTTATGATGCACCCATACTGGCTGCTGCAGATGGCGTTGTGGTTGATATTCAAGACGGTATAAACCCAGCACCTTTGGTTGGGTTTGCTGTCTGCGACTTTCTGTGTCGACACTTTGCCGGCAATTATCTGGTCATTCAGCACGCAGATGGCGAGTTTGGTGTTTATGCGCATTTAATCAAAGGCTCCATAACGTGCAAACTTGGGGAAAAAGTGCAACAAGGGCAACAGATTGGTCGCTGTGGTCATACAGGTCACTCCACCGAACCACACCTGCACTTCCATTTGCAGGATGGGATCAGTCTTTTTAGCTCAATGGGCTTGCCAATACGGTTTCAAGACACCTTGGTCGATGGCGAACAAAAAACCAGTCCGGTGGCGCTGGAGCGCGGACAGCGGGTAGAGCAACCGCATTGATGCATAAAAAAGACGCCTCATCCAAAAGGAGTAAGGCGCCAAGGCTGTGGTTGGAAACTGTATTCTCGCTAAGACTGGTTTATCGGCGCTTAGCCTGGGCATCCTGTTGAAACAACGCATAAGGGGCCAGCTGCGGCAGTTCGCTGATCAGATTTTGTTCCAGCAGGGTCAGTTGCTGAATTTGCTCGCATAAGGCATCGCCGTGTTGCTCCAGCGCTTCGGCTTTTAAGTTCATGCTGGCCTCCAGCTCTTCGCCAAACTTTTCCATCCGCTCACCAAAGGCTTCCATCCGCTGCTCGAAATTGCCTTCACCGCTGAAAAAGGCTTTGCCCAGTTGCCAGAAAATACTGCCCATCGAGCTTTTCACCACTTCTTCAATCGCCGCTTCAAACTCGGGGCCAAAAGCTTCATTCAGCGCATCGAACTGACTGCCGCGGATCACCAGGGTATCGCCCTGCTCAGAAATAATCCGGCTTCTGGCGTCATCCACTTGTTGCACCGCGCTCTGCATCGCCTTATGCTGCGCCAGCGGCCGGCCGGTTAATTCAGTCAGCACCTGATCGACGGCGCTGTAGGCCAGGTCCATCGCTTCGACCACAATACGCACCGTGCTTTGGCCTTGCTGATAGACTCCCTCGCGGTACTGCATCAGCTGCGCACGCTGGGCCGGGGTGGTTTGCTGCGCTTCTTGCTGCAACCAGAAGTTGCCATCCTGGTCGATACGCCATAACTCGGTGCCGGCCGAAGACAGTGTCAGCTGCTGCGGCGATAGGGTTAAATCATGCTGCAACTGAAAGTTGCATTGCTGGTGCTGCACCGTGCCGCTGCTCAGAGTGAATGCCAGGGCGGTGGTAAATACGAGGCTGCTCATCATGCTGTTCCTTCTTGTTGGGTGTTGCTGATGCAAATTACTTTTTAAGTGAACGGACTCCTGCAACCGCAATGCCAACTTTTATCTGATTGTTTTTAATACTATTTTACATAAACCTCTGATTGCACCATTGGCACAAATAAGGAAATTGACCAAAAAGTAGTCCTTTTACTAAACCGACTTACCCGCTTTGTAATTCCATAAAGG
>SKGJ01000324.1 GCA_007117525.1 Alkalimonas sp. | reverse complement strand
TCGATTTTGGCTCGCAGCGAGCACTCCCCTTCTTTAAAGCCACCGGCCCGCATTTTCTCAAACAATGCGAGGTTCTCTGCCGGCGAAGTATCACGGGTCGGGCTGTGCTTGCCTGGCTTGGTCAGGCTGCCACGGTACTCGCGCATTTCTTCCGCATTTAAGTAACAAACATAGGCCAGGCCTTTGTTTATCAACTCCACAGCAAAGCCATACAACTGGTCGAAATAATCCGAGGAATAATGCACCGGCTCTTGCCAGTCAAAACCCAGCCATTTCACATCCTGCTGGATGGAGTGCACAAAGTCGATGTTCTCTTTTTCCGGGTTGGTATCGTCAAAGCGCAAATTGCAGCTGCCCTGATAATCATCGGCGATGCCAAAGTTCAGGCATATGGACTTGGCATGGCCAATGTGCAAAAAGCCATTGGGCTCTGGCGGAAAACGGGTATGCACCGAGCTGTGCTTGCCACTGGCTAAGTCTTTATCAATGATTTGACGAATAAAATTGCTGGGGCGATGTTCGACGTCCGCCATAGTGATGAATTCCCTCTGAAAAACTGCCTTGGCAGTAGATGAATACCGGCATTATACCACCTGCATTCACGCTGGCTATTCTCAGAGACCAATATGCGCAATAAAAAAACCCGCTGAGTCAGCGGGTTTTTAAAACAAAGCGTCAGCTTACCAACCAGTCAGTTCACGCAGTGCTTTGCCGATATCGGCCAGGGAGCGCACAGTTTTAACACCAGCGTCTTCCAGCGCGCGGAACTTATCATCGGCAGTGCCTTTACCACCAGAAATGATGGCACCAGCGTGGCCCATCCGCTTACCCGGAGGAGCGGTCACACCAGCAATGTAAGAAACCACAGGCTTGGTCACATGCTCTTTGATGTAAGCAGCCGCTTCTTCTTCTGCGGTACCACCGATTTCACCGATCATCACGATGGCTTCGGTTTTCGGATCGTCCTGGAACAACTTCAGGATGTCGATGAAGTTTGAGCCTGGGATTGGGTCACCACCAATACCAACACAAGTCGACTGGCCAAAGCCTTCGTCGGTGGTTTGCTTGACCGCTTCATAGGTCAGGGTACCAGAGCGAGAAACGATGCCCACTTTACCGGCTTTGTGGATATGGCCTGGCATGATGCCGATTTTGCACTCGTCCGGCGTGATCACGCCCGGGCAGTTTGGACCAATCATCCGCACGCCTTTACGGTCGATGTACTCTTTGGCAAACAGCATGTCGATGGTCGGGATACCTTCAGTGATACAAACGATCAGCTCAATACCCGCATCAGCTGCTTCCACAATGGCATCTTTACAAAATGGTGCTGGCACGTAGATCACAGTCGCAGTGGCGCCTGTGGCTTCTACCGCTTCACGCACGGTGTTGAATACCGGCAGGCCCAGATGGGTAGAACCACCTTTACCCGGGCTGACACCACCGACCATCTGCGTACCGTACTCGATAGCTTGCGTGGAGTGGAAAGTGCCCTGGCTGCCAGTGAAACCCTGACAGATCACCTTGGTGTCTTTGTTAATCAGAATGCTCATTAGTTGCCTCCTGCAGCTTTAACGACAGCCTGAGCCGCTTCGCTCAGTGAGTTGGCTGCAATGATGTTCAGACCGCTGTCTTGCAGCTTCTTCGCGCCCAGATCGGCATTGTTGCCTTCTAAGCGAACCACTACAGGCACATTGACACCCACTTCTTCCACAGCACCGATGATGCCTTCTGCGATCATGTCACAGCGCACAATGCCACCGAAGATATTGACGAACACAGCTTTCACAGCAGAATCCGACAGGATGATTTTAAAGGCTTCAGAAACACGCTCTTTGGTCGCGCCACCGCCAACATCCAGGAAGTTAGCCGGCTTACCGCCGCTCAGCTTGACGATGTCCATGGTGCCCATGGCCAAACCAGCACCATTCACCATACAGCCGATGTTGCCTTCGAGTGCTACGTAGTTCAGTTCCCACTGAGCAGCACGGGCTTCACGCTCGTCTTCCTGCGATGGATCGTGGAAATCACGCAGCTTTGGCTGACGGTACAGCGCATTGCTGTCAACGACCAGCTTGGCATCCAGACAGTGCAGGTTGCCAGCAGAGGTGATCACCAGAGGGTTCACTTCGATCAGCGCAATGTCCAGATCAACGAACATCTGTGCCAGACCCAGGTAAATTTTAGTGAATTGCTTGATTTGCTCTGGGGTTAAGCCCAGTTTGAAACCAATTTCACGCGCCTGGAAAGGCTGAGCACCCACCAAAGGATCCACCGCAACCTTGATAATTTTTTCCGGGGTTTCTTCAGCCACTTTCTCGATGTCCACACCGCCTTCGGTCGATGCCATGAAGACAATACGACGGCTGGAGCGATCGACCACAGCACCCAAATAGAGTTCTTTCTCGATATCGGTGCAAGACTCAACCAGGATTTTGCTGACCGGTTGGCCTTTCTCATCAGTTTGGTAGGTCACCAGGTTTTTGCCCAGCCAGTGCTGCGCAAAATTACGAATTTCTTCTTTGGAAGAAACCAGTTTCACACCACCCGCTTTACCGCGGCCACCAGCGTGAACCTGTGCTTTAACGACCCAGCGATTGCCACCAATACGGTCTGCAGCTTCAGCAGCAGCCTGAGGAGTTTCCTCCGCAAAGCCTTCAGAGACTGGTAACCCGTACTCGCGGAACAGCTGTTTTGCCTGATACTCGTGCAAATTCATGGCTATTTTCCGTTCTTTATGAATGAAAGCTGGCCTAATGGCACAGCCTGACCTACAGATCGGCGCATAGTATAGCGCTTCACTGCCTGATTCGGAATGCTACATACGTCTGACTGCAGCATTATTTCGCATTTTTTTGGCATAACAAGCCAAAACGACGCGAGCAGTCACCAGGGACTGCTCGCATGACCGCTGAAGGTTAAAGCAAGCTTTAACCCGGTTGCAGTTGTTAGATATCCAGCAAGATACGGGTTGGGTCTTCCAGCAACTCTTTAATGGTTACCAGGAAACCGACCGACTCTTTGCCATCGATGATGCGGTGATCGTACGACAGCGCCAGATACATCATTGGCAGGATCTCAATCTTGCCATCCACCACCATGGCACGATCCTGGATCTTATGCATACCAAGGATAGCAGATTGTGGTGGGTTGATGATGGGGGTGGACATCAGGGAACCAAAAACACCACCGTTGGTGATGGTGAAATTACCGCCTTGCAGATCATCCATCGACAATTTGCCATCGCGGCCCTTGATGGCCAAATCTTTGATGGCTTTTTCACTTTCAGCCAGGTTCATCTTGTCGCAGTCACGCAGTACCGGCGTGACCAGGCCGCGCGGCGTTGAAACCGCAATGCTGATGTCAAAGTAGTTGTGGTAAACGATATCGTCACCGTCGATGCAAGCGTTGACTTCCGGGAAGCGCTTCAAAGCTTCGGTTACGGCTTTGACGTAGAAGGACATAAAGCCTAAGCGAATGCCATGGCGCTTCTCGAAAACCTCCTGGTACTGCTTGCGCAGATCCATAATTGGCTTCATGTTGACTTCGTTGAAAGTCGTCAGCATGGCGGTGGAGTTTTTCGCATCCAGCAGGCGGTTGGCAATGGTTTTGCGCAGCCGCGTCATCGGCACACGCTTCTGGGTCCGATCGCCACTAACAGGCGCAGGCGCTGCAGCCGCAGGCTTGGCAGCATCTTTGCTACCAGCAGAAGCCAGGTGTTTTTCCACATCTTCTTTGGTAACGCGGCCATTCTTGCCACTGCCTTTAATTTTGCTGGCATCCAGACCTTTTTCGGCAATCAGTCGACGGACCGACGGGCTCAGCGCATCGTCGCTGCCCTCGTCAGCTGCGTCGGCTTTGCTTTCAGTTTTGCTTTCAGCTTTGGCGTCTGATTTGCTTTCAGACTTGGCTGGGGCCGCACCGGCTTCCAGCTTACCAATCACCTGCTCAGCCTGAACGGTCGCGCCGGTATCTTCCAGGATCTCGCCCATCACACCATCGGCCTGAGCGACCACTTCCAGTACCACTTTGTCGGTTTCAATATCGACCAGGACCTGGTCGCGGGTCACAGCTTCCCCTGGCTTAACATGCCAGGTGGCGATGGTTGCATCAGCTACGGATTCAGGAAGTACAGGTACTTGAATGTCCACTTGTTCACCTTTTGCGGATTGTTCAGTTTGAGAGGATTGCGCTGGTGCATCTTCACCAGCTGCAGAAGCGTTTTCAGTGCCAGCGGCTTTACCACCAGCACCCAATGTTGCTAAAACTTGCTCGGCGGTGACGGTATCACCTTCCTGATGCTGGATGGACTCAATAACCCCATCTTCCGGAGCCGCGACTTCCAGCACCACTTTATCTGTTTCAATGTCCACCACGATTTGATCGCGGCTGACCGAATCGCCTTCCGCCACATGCCACTTGGCCACAGTTGCATCAGCAACCGACTCGGGCAGGACTGGTACTTTAATATCCGCCATTACTTTTCCTCGTGATTCAGCGTCAGAGCATCGTTGATCAGTGCTTGCTGCTGTTTGTTGTGCACAGACAAATAGCCAACAGCCGGTGAAGACGAAGCTTCACGACCAGCGTACGTCAGATAACCAGCTTTACCAATGGCATGACGGAAGTGGTGTTGACTGCAATACCAGGCGCCCTGGTTTTGTGGCTCTTCCTGACACCAGACGTAGTCGGTGACATGGCTGTACTGGGACAAAATTTGCGCCATTTCATCGTGCGGGAATGGGTAGAGCTGCTCAACCCGGATGATGGCGATATCGGTGATCTCACGCTTACGGCGTTCTTCCAGCAGCTCGTAATACACTTTACCACTGCAGAATACCACCCGCTTCACATCAGCCGGTTTGATGTCGTCAATTTCACCAATCACATTGTAGTAGCGGCCAGAAGCCAGCTCTTCCAGGGTGGAGGTGGCCAACGGATGACGCAGCAAGGATTTGGGTGACATCACTATCAAAGGGCGACGCATTGGCCGCACTTGCTGACGGCGGATCATGTTAAAGACCTGCGCCGGCGTGGTCGGTATGCAGACTTGCATGTTGTGATCGGCACAAAGCTGTAGGAAACGCTCCAAACGGGCTGACGAGTGCTCAGGCCCCTGCCCTTCATAACCGTGCGGCAACAACAGGGTCAGGCCACACAAACGTCCCCACTTTTGCTCACCCGAGCTAAGGAACTGGTCAATCACCACCTGAGCACCGTTGGCAAAATCACCGAACTGGCCTTCCCAGATCACCAATGCACGTGGCTCAGCGGTGGCATAGCCATACTCAAATGCCAATACGGCTTCTTCCGACAAAGCCGAATCGTACACCTGGAAAGGGCCTTGTTTATCTGAGATGTGCTCCAGTGGCACATAGGTACTGCCATCGGTCTGATTGTGCAGCACCGCATGGCGATGGAAGAAAGTACCACGGCCAGAGTCCTGCCCAACAATACGGATACGGCTGCCTTCATCGACAACAGAGGCATAGGCCAGAATTTCAGCAAAACCCCAATCAATTTTCTTATCGCCTTTCAACATCTTGGCACGGTCTTCGTACACCCGGCCAACCTGGCGCTGCAACGTATGACTGGCCGGAATATCGATGGCACGCTCACCCAGCGCTACCAACTGCTCCAGTGGCATGCTGGCATCGTATGCACTGTCCCAATCGTGATTTAAGAATGGGGTCCAATCCACCGAGCTGGTGTGGTCCATCTGACGCCACTCATCCACCACGCAGTCGCCTTTGTCGAGTGCATCGCGGTAGCCATCCATCATGGCTTTGACATCGTCATCGTTCAGCAAGCCTTCACGGCGCAGTTGATCAGCGTAGAGTTCACGCGGCGTTGGATGCTTTTTGATTTTTTGATACATCAACGGCTGAGTCGCATTCGGCTCATCGGCTTCGTTATGACCATTGCGGCGGTAACACACCAGATCGATGACCACATCGTGCTTAAAGGTGTTGCGGTAATCCACCGCCAGCTGAGAAACCAGCACCACAGCTTCCGGATCGTCGCCATTGACATGGAAGATGGGTGCCTGCACCATCTTGGCGATATCGGTACAGTATTCTGTGGAGCGGGTATCTTCGCGGTTCGAAGTGGTAAAGCCCACCTGGTTGTTGATAACAATACGAACGGTGCCACCCACTTTAAAAGCACGGGTTTGCGAAATATTGAAGGTCTCCGCCACCACGCCCTGACCGGCAAAGGCCGAGTCACCATGAATGGTGATAGGCAGCGCCTGAGTACCATCGCTGCAACCACGGCGATCCAGACGAGCACGCACCGAGCCCATCACCACCGGATTCACAATTTCCAAATGCGACGGGTTAAAGGCCAAAGCCAGGTGGACATTGCCGCCTGCGGTGGCAAAGTCGGACGAGAAGCCCATGTGGTACTTCACATCGCCAGCACCCACCACAGTGTATTTGCCGGCAAACTCATCGAACAAATCCGATGGATTTTTGCCAAGCACATTGATTAAGGTATTTAAACGACCGCGGTGTGCCATGCCAATCACACAATCTTTAGCACCCTGCTCCCCAGCACGGTGGATCATGGTTTTCAGCATTGGGATCATCGCATCGCCACCTTCCAGGCCAAAGCGCTTGGCACCCGGGAACTTCGAACCCAGGTACTTTTCCAGGCCATCGGCAGCAATCAGGTTTTTCAGAATGCGGGTCTTGGTTTCTTTATCAAACGAAGGTGTGGAGTGAATGCTCTCAAGCCGCTGTTGGATCCACCGCTTTTCGTCGGTCGAAACGATGTGCATGTACTCGGCACCAATGGAACCGCAGTAGGTTTTTTCCAGTGCCTTGTGCAAATCACCCAGTTTCATTTTTTCAGGACCACCGGCGAATGATCCAACATGGAACTCTGTATCGTAATCAGCTTCAGACAAGTCGTGATACGACAGTTCCAGATCGCGTACCCGAGGCTGTTTCCATAAATCCAGAGGGTCCAACCGGGCATGCTGATGCCCACGGAAACGATAGGAGTTAATCAGTTGCAGTACCTTCACCTGACGGGAATCCGCCGCCTGAGCACCCTGCACCGTCACGACTTCACGGTGTTTGTTGCGGGCCAATTCGGCAAATTGCTGTCGGATGTCCGTGTGACGGACCTCCAAATCGACGCCGTCAAGTTTCGGCAGCTGAGCAAAAAACTCTCGCCATTCATCCCCTACGCTGGTAGGTTCTGCCAAATAGGATTCATACAGCTCATCAACATAGGCCATGTTGCCACCGCCCAGATGAGACGACTCCAGCCAAGCCTTCATCACACCTTCGTGCATTTAGTTTCCCTTATTTCTGCGCACCTGGAAAAAAACGGCAAAAAACGAACAGTATAGCCTCTGTACCATTCGTTGATTGCGTGCATCAGTTACTTGCTCAACAGGGGCGCTTTACAGCGCCCGGCTTAACAACATGGATTTGATCTGGCCAATGGCCTTGGTCGGGTTCAGGCCTTTCGGACAAACGTTGACACAATTCATAATGCCATGACAGCGGAATACGCTAAAGGCATCATCCAGGTCGTTCAAACGCTCTTCGGTCGCGGTATCGCGGCTGTCTGCCAGGAAACGGTAAGCATGCAGCAAACCGGCCGGGCCAATGAACTTATCCGGATTCCACCAGAACGACGGGCACGAGGTCGAACAACAAGCACACAAGATGCACTCGTACAGTCCATCCAGCTTAGCCCGCTCTTCCGGCGACTGCAAAAACTCACCTGCGGGTGGCAGTTTGCTGTCGTTGATTAAGTAAGGCTTCACTTTCTCGTATTGGGTGTAGAACTGGCTCATATCAACCACCAGATCGCGCACCACAGGCAATCCCGGCAAAGGCCGGATGACAATTTTGCCACCCTTTAAGCCAACAGCCGACAACGGCGTGATACAAGCCAGGCCATTCTTGCCGTTCATGTTCAGGCCATCGGAGCCGCAAACGCCCTCACGGCAAGAGCGGCGGAACGACAAGGTTGGGTCCTGTTCTTTCAATTTTAACAGTGCATCCAGCACCATCATGTCCCGGCCTTCCGGGTTGTCCAGCGTGTAATCCTGCATGCGAGGTGCATTATCGACATCAGGGTTGTAACGATAGACGGAGAATACTAACTTCTTCATCGCATAGCCCTCTTAGTAAGTACGCGCTTTGGGTGGGAAGGCTTCCCGGAACTTAGGCTCCAGATTGACTTTCCGCTTAAACATCGACTCGGTATCCGGGCTGTACACACTGTGGCACAACCAGTTTTCATCGTCACGATCCGGGAAGTCAAAACGGGCATGCGCGCCACGGCTTTCGGTCCGGAAGTTCGCTGCAACCGCAGTGGAGTACGCCGTTTCCATCAGGTTATCCAGCTCCAGACACTCAATACGCTGGGTGTTGAAGTCCGAGCTCTTGTCATCCAAACGGGCAAACTGCAAGCGCTCACGAATGGTTTTCAGCTCTTGCAAACCTTCAGCCATGGCTTCGCCTTCACGGAACACCGAGAAGTTCAGCTGCATGCAGTTTTGCAGGTCTTTCTTAATTTGCACCGGGTCTTCGCCCTGGCCAGGCTTGCTGTCTTCCCAACGGCGGGTACGCGCCAGGGCAGCATCCAAATCGGACTCGGAAGCGGCACGGCCTTCAGACGTTGCCGCCAGCGCCTCGCCCAAATGCAGACCGGTAGCACGACCAAACACCACCAGATCAAGCAAGGAGTTACCGCCCAGACGGTTGGCACCATGCACCGAGACACAAGCAATTTCACCGCAAGCAAACAAACCTGGTACCACGGCGTCGTTGCCATCGGCCGTCGGCTTAATAACCTGACCATTCACGTTGGTTGGAATCCCACCCATCATGTAATGGCAGGTCGGAATAACCGGGATTGGCTCTTTGACCGGGTCGACGTGGGCAAAGGTGCGTGACAGCTCACAAATACCGGGCAGACGGCTTTCCAGCACCTCTTCGCCTAAATGATCCAGCTTCAGTTTAATATGCACGCCCCAAGGACCATCGCAGCCGCGACCTTCGCGAATCTCAGTCATCATCGAGCGGGCAACCACGTCACGACCCGCCAGGTCTTTGGCGTTCGGCGCGTAACGCTCCATAAAACGTTCACCGTCTTTATTCAGCAGGTAACCCCCTTCGCCACGGCAGCCTTCCGTGACCAGGGTACCGGCACCGGCAATGCCGGTTGGGTGGAATTGCCACATTTCCATATCCTGCAGCGGCACACCAGCACGCAGCGCCATACCAACACCATCACCGGTATTGATGTGGGCATTGGTGGTGGAGGCATAAATACGGCCAGCACCGCCGGTTGCCAGTACAGTAGCTCTGGCCTTGAAATAAACGATTTCACCGGTCTCGATATCAATGGCAGTACAACCGACCACAGCGCCATCCTGATTTTTCACCAGATCCAGCGCATACCACTCACTGAATACCTGAGTGCGATTTTTGACGTTTTGCTGGTACAGCAGGTGCAACAAGGCATGACCGGTACGGTCCGCCGCAGCGGCAGTACGAGCGGCCTGCTCGCCACCGAAATTTTTCGACTGACCACCAAAAGGACGCTGATAGACCCGGCCGTTTTCAAAACGGGAGAATGGCAAGCCCATGTTTTCTAATTCAGTAATGGCCTCAGGACCAGTTTTACACATGTATTCAATGGCGTCCTGATCACCGATGTAATCGGAGCCTTTGACGGTATCAAACATGTGCCATTCCCAGTTGTCTGGGTGAGAGTTGCCTAACGCCACGGTAATACCACCTTGGGCAGATACCGTGTGTGAGCGGGTTGGAAATACTTTTGACAACAAAGCGCAGGTTAAGCCGGACTGCGTGATTTGCAGAGCAGCGCGCATACCGGCACCACCAGCACCAATCACAATGGCATCAAATTCACGAACTGGAATACTCATTTACACACCCCACAACACAAAGAGGCCAACAGCGACGTAGCTGAAAGCAACAACGCTGACCAAAAACTGCACCACAGCACGCAGACGCGAGCATTTGATGTAATCGGTCACCACTTGCCACAAACCAATGCGGGCATGAATAGCAACCGCCAGCAAGGCCAGAAGCGTAAAGATTTTCATCCACAGCTGGGAGAAAAGACCTGTCCAAACCTCGTAGGTAACCTCAGGCGTTACCAGAAAAAAGCCCAGAATAAAGAGAACGTACAAACCCAAGACGGTCGCGGTTGCACGAATAGACACATAATCCTGTACGCCATCGCGTTTTAAGGATGCTTGATTTAAAACCATAACCAACCTCCTGCCAGAACGGCTAATACTACCCAAAGGCCAATGGCAACACGTGCGCTGGTGTTGCCGGAAGACAGCTCTTCCCAGTAACCCAAATCCATAATCATGTGGCGGATACCACCAATCAGGTGATACAACAGCACCGTGATGGTGCCCCAAGCCAGGAATTTGGCAAAGTGAGAGGTCATTACAGATTTCACCAGTTCAAAGCCTTCAGGTGAAGACAGTGAGACGGCCCAGGCCCATACCACCAGGATCAGGGCAATAAACATTGCCACGCCGGTTACACGGTGCAGGATAGAGGCTTTGGCAGATGCCGGAAGTGAAATTGTGGTCAGGTCGAGGTTTACAGGTCTTTGCTTTTTCACAGTTTCTTGTCCATCGACGCCCGTACACGAGCTTTAGTTGTGATTATTGAAGAACTGAATAATCAGTCATCACCCCAAGCATATACTGCCGGAAACCTGGCATGGTTCAGCGAGAAATACTGAGGAAGGTGAACTGTTTCAGCACCGGCAATAGTATATATTTCATGCCTTGTTATTACAATTTTTGTTTGGTTTTACAGGAAAAAATCCTGCGGCGGAACGGTGCCATAAAAGGTATCGGCCTGCAATACGACCAGAGTCGTATACTTATTGTGCAAAAACGCATTAAAATTGACTTTTGGGGTGGCTTTGCAGTTAGAATAGCCGCAGCATCCCCTTCTGATACTTAAATCAATTAATAGGAGAAATCCAATGGCAGATAAAAAAGCCGTCGTGCAGATCGATGACACATCGTTCGAGTTGCCTATCTATTCAGGTACGGCCGGCACCGACGTAATTGACGTTCGCGCCTTGGGTCAGCATGGTTATTTCACCTTCGATCCCGGTTTTATGTCGACCGGTTCGTGTGAATCGAAGATAACCTACATTGACGGTGACAAAGGCGTGCTGCTGCATCGGGGTTACCCTATTGAGCAACTGGCTGAAAAATCAAACTACCTGGAACTGTGCTACCTGCTGCTGGAAGGTGAACTGCCAAACCAGCCGCAGTACGATCAGTTCGCCAACACCATCACGCGCCATACCATGGTGCATGAAAAAATCGCCTCTTTCTTCCAGGGTTTCCGGGTTGATGCCCACCCAATGGCGATGCTGTGTGGTGTGGTTGGTGCCTTGTCGTCTTTTTACCATTCTGATCTGGATATCAATGACCCGGAACAACGTAAGCGCAGCGCCCACCGTCTGATTGCTAAGCTGCCGACCATTTCGGCCATGGCCTACAAATACACCGTTGGTCAGCCATTTGTGTACCCACGCAATGACTTGAGCTACGCTGAAAACTTCCTGCACATGATGTTCTCGGTTCCGGCAGAAGACTACAAAGTCAGCCCGGTACTGGCCAAAGCCATGGACCGCATTTTTATGCTGCATGCAGACCATGAGCAAAACGCCTCAACATCCACAGTGCGGCTGGCTGGTTCTTCTGGTGCCAACCCTTACGCCTGTATTGCTGCCGGTGTAGCCTCTTTGTGGGGCCCTGCCCATGGCGGTGCCAATGAGGCCTGCTTGAAGATGCTGCAGGAAATCGGCTCAGTAGACCGTATTCCTGAGTTTGTCGCCCGTGCCAAAGACAAGAGCGATCCATTCCGTCTGATGGGCTTCGGTCACCGCGTTTACAAAAACTTTGACCCACGCGCCAAAGTGATGCGGGAAACCTGCCATGAAGTGCTGCAAGAGCTGAACATCAAAGATCCGTTGCTGGATGTCGCGATGGAGCTGGAGCGTATTGCGCTGGAAGATCCGTATTTCATCGAGAAAAAACTGTACCCGAACGTGGATTTCTACAGCGGCATCATCTTGAAAGCCATCGGTATCCCGACCAGCATGTTCACTGTGATTTTCGCAATGTCGCGCACCGTCGGCTGGATTTCACATTGGGATGAAATGCTCAGTGAAAAAGGCCACAAAATTGGCCGTCCTCGCCAGTTGTACACCGGTCACACCAGCCGTGACTTAAAAACAATTAACGAACGTTAATTCACTGTTCTAATTAAAAAAAGCGACCTTAGGGTCGCTTTTTTTATCCCTTGAGCCCAATCAAAGTTGTGTTAGTATGTTTGGCTCTTTTTTCCTTGCAGCCGGAGCAAGCATGCCTTTTCAACTGACCGACACCATCAACAGCACCCAGACTGCACTGCAACAGCTGCAGCAAGAATTACCGGCGTTGATGCAACCAGGTCAGTGGCAAGAGCGCTACCGCTACCTGATGCAACTGGCCAAGCGACTGCCGCAAATCCCAGAGCAACACCGCCCCAACAGCGGACTGATTGCCGGCTGTGAAAGCCGAGCCTGGCTGCTGCATTACCATGACCAAAGCAGCGATCAACATTTTTTCCTGTTTGAGTCTGACGCCCGCATCGTCAAGTCCCTGCTGGCGGTGTTGTTGTGCCAAATCAACGGCATGACTACCGAAGCATTAAAAGCGACCGACATTGAACACTGCCTGCACCGATTGCATTTGACCCAACACCTCAGCCAATCCAGAGCTCGAGGATTAACCGCCGTTATCAAAAAGTTGCAAAGCATTCAGCAAAACTGATAAATTCAGCCTTTGTTCAGCCAAGCTGCTATAATCTAGCTTAGTTTATTATTGGTCTTGGTTATCATGGATCGCCTGCACTCTCTCCGTCAGCAAATTAATGCCACGCAAGCCAGAACCTTTAGCTGTCAGTTTGAAGGCAGAACAGTCTGGGTTAAACGTGCCGAGTTCGTGCAGCCACGCTGGGTCTGGCTCAGCAAACTGGTTTCCCGGCTGAGCAAGAATCCACTCTTTATTCCGACTCAAGCCACAGCCGGCCCTGCAGCAATTGTTGATGAGGCCAAACGCTTGC
>SKGJ01000081.1 GCA_007117525.1 Alkalimonas sp. | reverse complement strand
ATTGCCGCCTTTGTGCTGCTGTGTGTGGTGATTGGCTTTAGTGCCCGCTGGCGTGGTTTTGACTGGCTATGGCAGTTGCCCGGCAAGCTGCTGCTCAAGCTGCCAGGTACCAAACAAATCTACGGCATGCTGCAGGATTTAATGGATGTGATGTCGGGCAAAAACTTTGCCGATGAGTCGGTGGTGATGGTCAAACTGCCGGGCACAGATATAGAGCTAATTGGCATTGTCACCAAAAAAGGTGGCCTTGATGGCGATCGCATGTCCTCTTTAATGAATGAGGAACAGCTGGCGGTGTTTATCCCAATGGCCTACAACGTCGGTGGTTACACCATCATTGTACCGCGCAGCTGCACCCGCAATCTGGAGATGAAACCAGCCGAAGCGCTGCAGCTGGTGTTAAGCGGTGGCCTGGGATCAAATGGCAGCAGTAAGAAGTCCTAAGCATCCTTTAAAAAGCGCTGCCGGATAGCCCCGCTGACTGCGGTCAGTGGCACGATGATGCTGAGCTCATAGGCCAGGCCAAAATCCTCATCCAAGGCGGCATCGTCAAACCAGATGCCGTTGCCCACACTTAAATACGACTGCAAAATGGGCGGCAGACGGCAGCCATAGGGTTTGAGCAGTTGCTGCAATTGCCAGATACGTCCGGTTGGGTCCAGCTCTTCCCAGCCGCGGCACTCCAGCGTGTGTGCTGCCGCGTAATGCAGGCCGGTTTTTGCCATCATCATCGGCTCTGGCGGGGGATACAACTGCTGGCAAAACTGCACCATGCAGGCAATGGCTTGCTGGCCCAGGCTTTGATAGAGCGAAACATTGCCAAAAAAGTACTGCAGCTGCGGGTGGATGCGGGCCAAGGCACCCAGCCCGGCCCATAACGCAAAAAAACCCAGGGTACGGGCCTTAGCACTGGTATTGACCACCGAGCGGCCCAGTTCAATGCCATAGGGCAACACCTGGCTGCAAAAAGCCTTGCTGTAATCAAACAGCTGGCTGGTACGCAGCAAGGCATGGCCATGCTGAGCTGCTTGCCAGCCTAACTGGTAGCGGTAAATGGCCACTAACTCCAACCTGGCCGGATCCCATACCAGCAACTGGTGATAGGCATGCTCGCCATAATCCAGTGCATCCAGATCACGCGCCATATTACGGCCGGCACCGGCACTGCGAAACATCAATTCGCGTAAACGGCCAATTTCCAGCATGGTCACTGGGATCCTGTCTGCCTGAGCGCTGAATACCAGCAAACCGCGAATGCTGGCAATGGGCTTTAACTGTGCCAGCTCCTGTGCAATCAACTCAGCCGGCTCGGCGGCTGCAACTGGGCTTAGCATCGGCATCGGGTTCCTCCTGATAAATAGTGGGTAGTTGATAGCAACGGCGTTTCAACCAAGCGATACGCTGCCGATCGGTATCGGCCAGAGCGTCCAACTCAACGGCATGCATCGGAATATCGACATACAGCCGTGGTGTACGATTGGCGGGCTTTAGCATTTCCCGCACCAGCAACAGCATTTCCAGATTGGCCTGGATGCCCAGTCTGGTTCTCAGCCAGGCCAACGTATAGAACCAAGTCGAATTCTGACTTTGCAGATGCAGCACGGTCAGGCTGCGCTGCTGCCGCCTGGCCAATGTCACCGTCAATTTGGCCCAGTTGCCATCGTCCAACTGACCTTTGCCGCTCTTTCTGGCGGTGCGACCAGCCGGAAAAATCAACAGGGGTGCGTCGCTGGCAAAAGCAGCCTGCACCCATGGCAGCGCATCTTTAGGCTTAGCAAATACCGGGATCGGCACCATGCGCCCGGCCAGCTGCTGCACTTCGGTCAGCGCTTCGTTGGCCAGTACCTGCAAATCTGGATAGCGCTTTTGCAACAGACTGATCAGCAGCAAACCATCAATGCCGCCGGTGGGGTGATTGCAGACAAACACCGGCCGACTGCTGCTCACAGGCCAGCGGCAGGCAATGATGTCCGGGCGAAGCCGCAGGCACTGCAGCGCCACATCGCAAAAGCGCTCGGCTGGCTGCTGATTCAGAGGCTGCAGCCCCTGATTGAATGGTTTTTCCGCTAACAGCCAGCGCAGTAACGCCCACTGCCAACCGGTGAGCTGGTCAGCCAGCGTCGGGCTATAACGGCGAAACAAAGCCTCTACATCCAACCGGCTGCTAAAATAACCTGCGGATACCACAGGCTGTCGCAGCGGTAATTCAAGACTGTGACGGGCATCAGTTTGATGGCTGGACGGATGCCCATCCCAATACTGCATGCGGATGCTGCCCGCTTCAATGGTCAATTGCGTCATGCTGACCGTTTGCACCTGGCTGCGCTGCATGGCGATGCCGCTAAAAGCGCCGAAAGGCGAGGCTTTACGATGCAATCGCTGCAGGGTTTGCAGGGACGGCGAGCGGGCCATCCCCCGTTGCCAGTGCCAGGCTCTGAGCCTTGGGATCAGCCCGGGTAAAGCACTGGAGCTGGATAAAGGCGAGCTTGGTGCCAGCTGCTGGCGAAGCTGGCTGCCATCCCAGTGCCACAGCAGCGGCTCCTGTTGCCCAACAAAGAGCAGCAAGCGAAAAGGTGCATAGCAGCCTAGTTGCTCTGGCTGCAACATGGCATCCAGCGCCTGCCAATCAAGGCTGTGCGCCAGTGCCTTTAGCAGCAATCCCCGACTGCGGCGAATGCCAGCTGCCGGCTGATAAGCGGCGGCATAATCGTTGAGCAGGCAAAAGACCTGGCCCCGGTCGTTGGCGGCCACCCAACTGCCACCACCGTCTGGATCGATGGGCATGATGGCGTCCACACCCTGCTGGCTAATACGCTGGGGTGCATGCGCCCGGGCGCGGCTTTTTCGCTCATCCCGGTTGAACAGGATATGCAGCTGTCCTTGCTGATACCACCAGCTTAGGGTGCACATCGTTTGTGATACTCCCGGGTCGAGCTGTGTACGCCGGCTTCTGCGGGCCAGCTGTAGCCCCAGGGTTCCAGCAACGCATGGATCAAGGCCAGATGATGCACCGCATGACTGGCAACAAAATCCAGCTCGCGTTGCAAGCTGGTGTAGGTAGTGCCTTCGGCAAATTGATAGCTCAGCCGGGTATCCAGCTCATCGGCTTCCAGGCACTGCAGCCAGGTTTGCAAGCGCTCTATCCAGTGCAGCGCTTTTCGCGGATCGCTTTGTGCGCCTTCATCGCGCAGCCGCAGCCGGTAATCCAGCTGATGACTGTCGGATGCCAGCCACAGCTGCTGATAATGGTCCAGCACATGACGGATATGCTTACCGACTGAAGGCTCACCGGGCCAGTCTTTGACCTGCCGGTAATGTTCAGGCTGCACCTGCCGTAGAATGATACCCAGCAAATCCAATAGGTGCAGGTTTTGTTTAATAATCAACATGCATTTTGTATCCAGTTGGTGTAGCTTACCAAAAAGAACTTGGCCCTGTGTCCCATCACTACTACCATAGTTTTATTTCTCTAAGACAACAATGACCAAAGCACCAGACTCATCGACCGAAACACCTGAAGCACTTGAGCAATTGTTATCGCAACTCGCTTTTGGCTCGGAGCTGCATTTTGAGTCTGGCTTTTGTGACCACTGGAACCTGCTCACCACCAAATCCAGCAAAGCAGCCCTGCATGT
>SKGJ01000259.1 GCA_007117525.1 Alkalimonas sp. | reverse complement strand
CGGATCCGGATCACCCGGCCAACATCCAGCACAAAGATTTTGCCGTCACCAATCCGGCCGGTATGCGCAGTTTTGGTAATGGCTTCAAGACAACGCTCCACCTGATCGTCGCTGACGACGATCTCCAGCTTCACTTTCGGCAGAAAGTCCACCATGTATTCGGCACCCCGGTACAACTCGGTATGCCCTTTTTGACGACCAAAGCCTTTGACTTCTGTTACCGTCATACCAGTGATGTTAATTTCGGCCAAGGCTTCCCGAACATCATCCAGTTTAAAAGGCTTGATAATTGCTTCAATTTTTTTCATGCACACGACCACCTGAACCCAGACTAACTCTATGATAGCATTATCTCAAAGCGATTGGGTATAAGCAGGAAACCATGATGACACCAGAACAAATTATCGCCGAAATGCGCGTCCAACCAAGTATCGAGCCAGCTCAGGAAGTCCGGCGGCGGGTCGACTTTATTAAAGCTCAGCTGCAACAATCCGGTTTGACCACACTGGTGCTTGGTATTAGTGGTGGTGTGGACTCCACCACCTGCGGCCGTTTGGCCCAGCTGGCCATCAATGAACTCAACGAGGCCGAAGCAGGCCGCTATCAATTTGTTGCCGTCCGCTTACCCTACGCCAATCAGGCCGATGAAGCCGAGGCTCAACTGGCGATCGACTTTATCCAGCCAAACAAAGCACTCAGCATTAATGTTCAACCGGGCGCCGATGCCATTCATCAGGCGACATCCGCAGCTTTAGCCGCCACCGGATTAAATGTCGATGACGCCCATCGGGTCGATTTTAGCAAAGGCAATGTTAAAGCCCGGACGCGGATGGTGATTCAATATCACTTGGCAGGACTGTTGGGTGGTCTGGTGCTGGGTACCGATCATTCGGCTGAAAACATTACTGGCTTTTACACCAAGTGGGGCGATGGTGCCTGCGATTTGGCTCCCTTGTTTGGTTTAAGTAAACGACAGGTTCGCGCAGTTGCGGCCTGGCTTGGGGCTCCCGCCCAGCTGGTGGATAAAGTGCCCACCGCGGATCTGGAGTGCTTGCAGCCACAAAAAGCCGATGAAGCCGCGCTGGGGTTGAGCTACGACACCATCGATGACTTTTTAGAGGGAAAAACCGTTTCAGCAGCAGAGCAACAGCAGTTAGTCCAGATTTACCTAAAGACACAGCACAAGCGCCAGCCAATCCCAACAATTTACGACTAGGATTTTTTATCACAACAAATTGACATTAAAAGCCTTCCAGTCCATAATTTAGCATTATTGTGAACAATATAATGAATTATGCGTCAGACTGGTTGGACTTTGGTTGAGATGATGGTGGCTTTGACCTTGATCACCCTTTTTTCGACCGTTGGCGTCCCATCCTGGAATAACTTTGTTAGCCAACAGCGGGCAGAAAGCTACATGAAGCAGTTGAGCCAACAGTTAACCTACGCCAGAGTGCTTGCCAGCGGACAAGCGACTCAGGTTCGGGTCTGTCCTATCGATGGCAGCGATTGCAGCAACAACTGGTCTGCCCATCCATTGCAAATCAGCTTGTGGCAGTCGCATGAGTGGCGGCCAGTGCGGGAGCTGCCGCCAGCGCATCCGTCGCATCACCTCAGTTATCACCGTGACCAGCTCAGTTTTCGCCGTGATGGCAGTCTGGGTCCACTGGAAAATGGCAGCTTTCGCTATTGTCCGGAAGCTGGCCGCTCCTGGCACTACAGCCTGACCATGAATCAAGCCGGACGCAGTCGCTTGCAACACCACAATCACCCTTGCCCCTCTTAAAATTGTTCGTACCCTAACGCCAACATTGCTCTGGATATGACACCACAGTGTTGCGCTGTCCAAGGTGGTTCACACTAAAAGCTGCACAGGCAGTATCTTGACTCTGCAACCCCTGGGCATCCGCCTGCAGCAGAAAGCCCATTCCCTCCGCCAGCACTTGCACACTAAGTTGATAGCGTCCGGAAGGGGTGAGGCTCTCGTTCAAGCCAAGATCGGCCAAGGAGTCGCTGTAACGCCGTTGCTCACTGAAATAAAGTTCTTGACGTGAGGCCAGTGCCAATAAGGCTTCTGTCGCTTCGACACGGTGACTCCGCAATACAAACTGCACATAGGACGGGTACGCAATGCTAGCTAGCACAGCCATTATGACCACAGCCAGACACAGTTCGATCAAGGTGATGCCTCGGTTTGTATGCATTACCAGACTCCTTGCTCCAGCCAAAAATGAGCCAGTGGCCGGTACTTTGGCCAGGCTGTGTCTGAAATGGTCTCAGTGCAATCCAGACAATCCGGCAAAATTTGTTGCAGCTCCGGTTGCAACAACCAAAACTGTTCGGCCTGGTGCAGCCATAGCTCAAACACCTCGCCCTGCGGCTTTAAATGCCATTGCAAGGGAGCCGGCTCTGGCAGAGTCAGCTGTTGGGAGGAAGCCGTGCTGTGACCTGAATGCATATGAATGAAATGCACCACCAAATCCAACGGAGGCTCAGGACAATCATCAAAGCTGGATGTTGTAACAACAGGCAGGTGCAAAATCCCACCATAGAGTTCCGGCAACTGCATGGCTCTACCGGCCAAAGGCAGCCACCAGCCAGCAGCTAGCTGAAGCTCTAACCACTGGGCTGCGATAATCGCATCGTCAGCGGCTAGGGTGTCATCATCCAGATAGGGCCGCAAATCACTGAAATACCAGGGCGACGGCTGCTGGTGGAATAGCCGCACTGCCAGCAATTGCTCAGCTTGTTGGGCTGGATTATAAGCAAGCAAGATGAGCTGCTCAAAATGGCGCTGCCCGGAAACCGCTGTGACCGGCAATACCGTTCGAACCACGGTGTGTTGGGAGCTAAACAACCAGCCGCTGTCGCTCAAATCTGCCACTACGGCCGCAGCCGGTAAGGGCACACCATGCTGAGACTCGCGTTTTATCAGCCCCTGAGCTGAAATGCTATAGTCTGTCTCAACAATGGCCGGCTCAAAACAGTCAAGCGGAGCTTGCAACCAGATGCTAAGGAGTACCATCTTAATCATCGGACTTTACCTTCGACTGCAGTTGAATTTGCATCACAAGACTGGCTGCCTGACTGTCTAGCCAATGTTCTTGTGCTTTCGAGCTCACCTTAAGATAGCGCTGACAGACCAGCTGCTCAGCCTGCCAGGCGGCATAAAGTGGCGGACAAGCCACCTCAGCAACCAAAGGAATCTGCTCCACAACGGTATGCTGTTGCAGATGCTGTTGCCATGCTTGTTGTCGTACCTGAAGTGCTTGCTGGCCTGCATCCGCAATTCGAAGACTGAGCTGACTGCTTTGCAATAGAGCCAGCACCAAAAGCACCATCACCGTAGCCAGCAATAAGGTGGTGATCAGTGCAAACCCCTTGGATGATTTCATGCGTTATCCTCCATTAAGCTGCAATGCGACATTGTGAAAATACTGGGTTCCTTGCAGTGCCAGCCGACGATAGTGATCACCGGGCGCCTGAAAACCATACTGCCCCATCGGGTACCATTGGTCATTGACATAGTGTCGATCGGGCTCCATCGAACGCAGCAGCAGGTAGTAGCTGATTGCCACAATGCGGCTTTCTTGCTGCAACCACTGTGCTGTATCCATTTGGGAAAGTGGTAAAAAAT
>SKGJ01000093.1 GCA_007117525.1 Alkalimonas sp. | reverse complement strand
CGATGGCCCTTTCGGTTTGGCCTGGTTGCACCCAGAGGCATTGTTTGGTTTGAATACCGACAGTTTGACCCATGGTGTCATTTGGTCCCTGGGGCTGAATATTCTGGCCTATATTCTGGTGTCATTGGCGACCCGGGTGCCGCTCAAAGATCGGTTGCAAGCCGTTGCTTTTGTTAAACCGAACCTGCCGATCGATCATCAGGATACACCGGCCCGACGCATTAAAATCCGCAACTCCGACTTACGAACCTTGCTCGAACGTTTTGTAGGACTGCACCGTGCTCAGGAGTGCTTGCTGGAGTTTGGCCGTCGTCAGCAGCAAGAGCTGGACCCGGATGATCAACCCAGTGTACGTCTGGTTGAGCACGTTGAACGCGAGCTGGCCGGCGTTATTGGGGCTTCGTCGGCTTCGACCATGGTCAATGCGGTGCTGGAAGGCAAGCAACTCGGCTTTGAAGATGTGGTGACCCTGTTTGACGATACCACCCAGGCCATCCAGTTTTCCCGCAAGATCCTGTTCTCCACCCTGGAGCATCTGAGTCAGGGCGTCAGCGTGGTCGATCGTGATTTGAACCTGGTGGCCTGGAACAAAGCCTACCTTGAAATGTTTGACTACCCGGAGGGGATGATTCGGGTTGGGCGACCGGTGGCGGATATTGTCCGTTTGAATGCCGAGCGCGGACTCTGTGGTCAAGGCGATATTGAGGAGCACGTGCAAAAGCGCATCCAGCACATGCAAAATGGGACTCAGCATGTGTTTCAGCGGGTACGGCCCGATGGCCAAGTGATTGAAATGCGCGGCAACCCTATTCCCGGGGGCGGCTTTGTCACCAGTTTCACCGACATTACCGACCATGTGCAGGCAGTGCAGGCGCTGGCAGAAGCCAAGCAGCACCTGGAGCAGCGGGTGCAAGAGCGCACTCAGACCATCAGTGTGATGAATCAGGAGTTGTTGGCTGAGGTGGAGCGACGCAAACTGACCGAGCAGCAACTGCTGCATGCTAAGGCTGAAGCAGAAGCTGCCAATGCCTCTAAAACCCGCTTTTTAGCCTTGGCCAGTCACGATATTCTGCAGCCACTGAACGCAGCCCGGCTTTTTACCGCAGCCTTATCGGGGCGACACGATGAAAAACAGCATCAGCACATTGTGCAGCAATTGGATAACTCGTTAAAAGCCACTGAGGAATTGATCTCGACCTTGCTGGAAATTGCCAAACTGGATGATGGCAAGTTGCAACCATCGGTTCAGCCGGTGGCCTTGGGTGAGTTGCTGGAGAACCTGGCGGCAGAATACAGTCTGCTTGCCGACCAAAAAGGCTTGCAGCTAAAAGTGCGCAGCAAGGATGTGCAGGTGTTGTCGGATGCGACCTATCTGCGACGTATTGTGCAAAACATGCTGTCCAATGCCATTAAGTACACCCCCAGCGGCAAGGTGTTGCTGAGCTGCCGACGCCGGGGAGACCAGCTGATGGTGCAGGTCTGGGATACTGGCCCGGGCATTGCCGAGCCCGATCTGGCCCGGATTTTTGACGATTTTTACCGCATCGATGCGACGGCCAAAGGGCAGCAGGGCGTTGGTCTGGGGCTGGCCGTGGTGAGTCGTATGGCCAAAGTGCTGGGGCATCGGGTTAGTGTTCACTCAAGGCCGGGCCATGGCACTGTTTTTAACCTGACCTTGCCGCTGGTTGTCACCGAGAGTCGGCCATTGGCCGAAGACAGCGCCAGACCGCGCAGTGCCTTGTCGGGTTTGCAGGTCATTTGCATTGACGACGATGCTACCAACTTAGAGGCGCTAAAAGTGCTGTTGCAGCAATGGCAGATTGAGCAGGTTCAGGGTTTTTACGATGAGCAGGGCTTGTTAGCCTATGCCGCAGAGAATCCAGCGCCGGATGTGCTGCTGATTGATTATCAGCTTGGGCAGCACAGCAATGGCCTTGACCTGTATCAACAACTGCAAGTGTATTGGCAGGGGGTACCGGGGATTTTGGTATCGGCTTCACCGCAAGCGGATCTGGCTCGTCAGGCGCAGCGGCTGGGGCTGTTGTTTCTGGCCAAGCCCATCAAGCCAGCAGCACTTCGAGCCAGCCTGAATCAAATCAACTTATTGAAACGACAGGCTGCTGAATGAATCGGCAGCCAGCAGCCTGGGGTTGGTATTCAGGCGGTGGATAGGGCATACTTCAGGGGTTTTATGCATGCAAAAAGGTAGCTTAGGTGCCAGCAGTCAGTAACCCTGTCCTTACCACCGGGGATCGTAGTTTTCAGTTCGGTGATGGGGTCTTTACCACCATCCGGGTGCAGCACGGTGAGCCTGAGCTCTGGCCGCTGCATCTGGCTCGGCTTCAGCAAGGGGTGGCGCGTCTGGGCATTCGCGAGCCGGATTGGGCAGAGCTTGGCGTGCAAGTGCGCGCGGCCATTCAGGCCCCGCAACAGGTCATTAAAGTGCTCATTTCCCGAGGCCAGGCGGGGCGGGGCTACAGTCCGGCGGACGTCACGGGTCCAGCCGTCTATTTAACCACCGCCGCTTTGCCCGATTTCAGCCACTGGCAGTCGGCTGGGATCCGGCTTGGTTTGGCCCGTTTGCAATTGGGTTGTCAACCCTTGCTGGCTGGCATTAAACACAACAATCGGTTGGAGCAAGTACTGCTGAAACAAGAACTGGCAAGCACCGACTGGGATGATTTGCTGGTGCTGGATCAGCGTGGTTTTGTCACCGAAGCCATTGCTGCCAATCTGCTTTTTTTTCGTGCTGGCCGCTGGTTTACGCCTCGTCTGGATCAGGCTGGGGTAGCCGGTGTGATGCGCGCCCGCTTGATGATGTGCTGTTCGGTGGAAGAAGTGAGCTGGACCCTGGATGAGCTGCAAGGCGTTGAAGCCATCTGTCTTTGCAATGCCTTGACAGCGGTGGTGCCGGTTCGGCAGTTTTTAGACCGTGAACTGGCCATGCCGCCCGTTCATCAGTTGCAACAGGAGCTTCAATGCTACGCCGATTAGTTTTCCTGGCCTTTACCTTGCTGTTGATCGCCGCCTTTTTGGTGTACAGCAAAATGCAGCAACTGGCCAGTCAGCCGCTGCAATTGAGTGAACCACTTTTTACCGTGCCAGCCGGTGCCTCGGCACTGGGGCTTTGTCGACAGTGGCAACGTCAGCAACTGCTGAGCGAGCAGGACTGTCATCTGCTGCGGCTAAGCCTGTACCTGCAGCCTGAGTTGGCGGCCGTACAGGCGGGAACCTATCGGGTCTCACCGCAGCAGTCGGTGATTGAGGTGTTGCAACATTTTGTTCGTGGTGAGGAAGTTCAGTTTGCCTTTACCTGGCGCGAAGGTGAAACGCTGCAACAAACGTTGGAACGTTTAGAGCAGGCAGACTACTTGGTGTTTGATCTGAATGAGCATCAGTTGCTAAGCCTGCTGCAATGGCCGGAATCTTGGGGAGAGGCACCAGAAAAAGGGGAAGGTTTATTCTTTCCGGATACCTACCATTACACCGCCAACAGTCGGGCCAGTCAGTTACTGAGCCGGGCACATCAACGCTTGTTGCAGCAGCTGGAGCACAGTTGGCACTACCGTAGCCTGGATAACCCGTTGCAAACGCCCTATGAATTGCTAATCATGGCGTCCATTATTGAAAAAGAAGCGG
>SKGJ01000194.1 GCA_007117525.1 Alkalimonas sp. | reverse complement strand
TCTTCTGCCGCTGCGCAGTAGTCATCATTGTCGTCCTCTTCCCAGTTTTTCATAAAGAGGCCTTCCACCTGATAGCCCTGTTGCAGCAGCAAATAGGCGGAAACAGACGAATCGACACCACCGGACATACCGACAATGACTTTTTTAGGGGCTGATGGAGTGGCTGAGACGGACATGAGGCCTTGTACAGTGGAAAAAATTGGGCAGGATTATAGCATTATTTTTTGGCCTTCACACCCGAAAACCGTTGTCTTTGGCGTGGGCCAGCGCCTGCTTTGACAGAGGAACCGTTAAAAAAATGGGCCGCCTCGGTCAGCTGCTGGTATTCGCCAGCAGCCAGCGGGGACAGTTGCCAGGGGCCAATGGCGACACGGATCAGTCGCAGGGTAGGGAAGCCAACCGCCGCCGTCATGCGCCGGACCTGCCGGTTTCGCCCTTCGGTAATGCTCAGCTCGAGCCAGCTGGTTGGGATCTGCTGGCGCTGACGGATCGGCGGCTGCCGTGGTCCGACATCGGGGTCATTGAGCCGTCGGGCTTTAGCTGGCCGGGTCAGGCCATCTTTAAGCTGCACGCCGCGGGACAGCTGATGCAGGGCGGCATCGGTGATTGCGCCTTCAACTTGCACCCAATAGGTTTTGCTTAGTTTGTTGCTGGGGTTGGCAATTTGCTGCTGCCAGCGACCATTGTTGGTGAGCAGCAGCAAGCCTTCGCTGTCGTAATCCAGCCGACCGGCAGCGTAGATCCCGGGGATTGGGATAAAGTCGGCCAGGGTCTGACGTTGCTGCGGGCTTTGGTCGGTGAATTGACACAGCACCTGGTAAGGCTTGTGAAACGCAATCAGCCGACTCGATTCGACTTTGGTCGGATTGTGGTTTTTTCGATTCACTGTAGGGTTCTGTGTACAGTTTGGCCAGCTGGTGCGATAGCTTACCATAAAATCAGGTTTGAAACAGGCTGCTGCTTTTTGGTCATCGACTAGGCGGGGCCGGGTGGAGCTGTTATAATCTCGCCGTTTTTCTGCCTATCCGGCTGGTGTTGCTGCCAGCAATGCGCTGGCTTTTGTCGTCAGAACCAGCCGGATAGGCTGCATCGTTTTGTTCGTTAAAGCGCCTGTTGTTTTAAACAGCCGTGGGCCTGAAGGGGGGGCAAGTTGCTCACACCTTCATTGGGGAAGCCATTTCAATAGGAATTATTATGTCAACTGATCACGCTAAGATTATTTACACCGAAACCGATGAAGCCCCTGCGCTGGCGACCTATTCGCTGCTGCCAATTATCCAGGCATTTACCAAAGCGGCAGGCGTTTCGGTCGAAACACGGGATATTTCTTTGTCAGGCCGCATCATTGCCAACTTCCCAGAATTTTTGCAAGAACAACAGCGTCAGTCCGACGCTCTGGCCGAGCTGGGTGAACTGGCCAAGACGCCAGAGGCCAACATTATCAAGCTGCCCAACATCAGTGCTTCCATTCCTCAGTTAAAAGCGGCCATTAAAGAATTGCAAGCCAAAGGCTATGCGTTGCCGGATTACCCGTCTGAACCAAAGAATGACCAGGAAAAAGACATCAAGGCGCGTTACGACAAAATTAAAGGCAGTGCCGTCAACCCGGTGCTGCGTGAAGGCAACTCCGATCGCCGTGCACCGGCTTCGGTAAAGAACTACGCCAAAAAGCACCCGCACAAAATGGGTGTCTGGAGCAAGGACTCCAAATCGCACGTGGCCCACATGCAAGACGGTGATTTTTTTAGCTCAGAGCAATCCAGCACCTTTGCTGCAGCGGACGAGCTGAAAATTGTCCTGAACAGCCAATCCGGTCAACAAGTCCTGAAAGCCAGCGTTCCGGTGCAAGCCGGGGAAGTGGTGGACGCGGCTGTGATGAGCAAAAAAGCCTTGTGCGCCTTTTTTGAGCAAGAAACCGCTGCAGCCAAACAGCAGGATGTGCTGTTGTCGCTGCATTTAAAAGCCACCATGATGAAGGTCTCGGACCCTATCATGTTTGGTCATGCGGTTCGGGTGTACTTTAAAGAAGTGTTTGCCAAGCATGCCGACACCTTCAAACAGCTGGATGTTGATCCGTCCAATGGTTTTGGCGACGTCGTAGCGAAGATTGCCCAGCTGGATGATGCCAAGCGGGCTGAAATTGAAGCCGATATCCAGGCGGTTTACCAGGCGCAGCCGCCGCTGGCCATGGTCAACTCCGACAAAGGCATTACCAATTTGCATGTACCAAGCGACATCATCATCGATGCCTCCATGCCGGCGATGATCCGCGAGTCTGGTCAAATGTGGGGACCGGATGGCCAGTTGAAAGACGCCAAAGCGATGATCCCGGACCGGTGCTATGCCGGTGTGTACCAGGAGACCATTTCGTTTTGTAAAGAGCACGGTGCTTTTGATCCGGCCACCATGGGCACAGTACCGAACGTAGGTCTGATGGCGCAAAAAGCCGAGGAGTACGGCTCGCACGACAAAACCTTTGAAATTCCAGCCGATGGCACGGTTCAGGTGTTGAATCAAGCCGGTGAGGTGGTGTTTGAGCACCGCGTTGAGCAGGGCGATATCTGGCGGATGTGTCAGGTGAAAGATGCGCCGATCCGCGACTGGGTGAAGCTGGCCGTAAACCGCGCTCGCTTAAGCAATACCCCTGCGGTATTCTGGCTCGACAGTGAGCGCGCCCATGACAGCGAGTTAATCGCCAAAGTCGAAACCTACCTGCAAGAGCACGATACCGATGGTCTGGAACTGCACATCATGGCACCGGTCGATGCCACCCGCTTTACGCTGCAACGGGTGAAAGCAGGGCAGGACACCATTTCAGTTACTGGCAACGTGCTGCGCGATTACCTGACCGACTTGTTCCCTATTCTGGAGCTTGGCACCAGCGCCAAGATGCTGTCCATCGTGCCTTTGATGAATGGTGGCGGCCTGTTTGAAACCGGTGCCGGTGGCTCTGCACCCAAGCATGTGCAGCAACTGGAAGCTGAAAACCATTTGCGCTGGGATTCGCTGGGCGAGTTTCTGGCCCTGGCCGCCTCGTTGGAGCATTTAAGCCAGGTGAATGGCAATGCCCGTGCTCAGGTGCTGGCCGATACGCTGGATCAGGCCACGGCCAAGTTCCTGGACAACAACAAGTCGCCGTCACGCAAAGTTAAAGAGCTGGACAATAGAGGCAGTCATTTCTACCTAGCACTTTACTGGGCTGAAGCGCTGGCCGCTCAAAGCCAGGATGCGGAGTTGCAGCAACGCTTTGCTGCGCTGGCCGAGCAGTTGACCAGCAATGAAGCCCGTATTGTCACTGAGCTGAACGAGGTACAGGGTGTTGCGGTTGATTTAGGCGGTTACTACCGGCCGGTGGCAGAGCTTGCCGACAAAGTCATGCGTCCAAGCGCTACCCTGAATCAGGCGCTTGCCACACTCTAATGGCATTAAAACAGCCATCATGGCATCATGATGGCTGAATCTGCAATAAAAAAGCCCAGGCACTGCATGCAGTGCCTGCTTGTTTTTAGCTTTCGGTCAGGCCAGCTTTGTCGTTAGCTGTCTGACTTTTCTTCTCCTGGCAGCACGATATTGACCGCATGCAAGCCTTTCGGGCCTTCCGCTAGATCAAACTGAACATCCTGCCCTGCTTTCAGGGTACGGTAACCATCCATAGCAATG